>CAYRPR010000323.1:0-2024 GCA_964425945.1 uncultured Verrucomicrobiota bacterium
CTTTCCGTATTCGTCGAGGCGCTGGGCGGATGGCTGTATGATGAAGGCGCCCTTGTTGCCGTCAATCAGCACTTCGTCGCCCTGCGACACGCGGACACTGACATCGTGCAACCCCACCACGGCCGGAATACCGAGTGCGCGCGCCATGATGGCCGTATGCGACGTGGGACTGCCCAGATCGGTGGCGAAGCCGATGACCTTCTCCTTGTTGATGGTGGCCGTGTCCGACGGGGCGAGATCATTGGCCACCAGGATGCAGGGCTCGGTCAACTCCATCAGCGACGAGGTGCTCTTGCCGGACAGATTGCGCAGGACACGCCGGGTCACATCGCGAACGTCCGCCGCGCGTTCGCGCAGGTAGTCGTCCTCGATCTTGGAGAGGGCCTCGGCATAGCGTCCGGCCACGAGGGTCAGGACGATCTCGACGTTCTTCTTCTGGCTGTACAGGCCGCGGATGACCTCCTCGACAAAGGCGCGGTCATCGACCACCAGCAGGTGCGCGTCGAAGATGCTGGCGCTCTCCTGTCCCATGGCCTGGCTGACCTTGTCCTGGATCTCGTGGACCTGGCGGCGGGTTTCAATGAGCGCTTCCTCGAAGCGGGCGATCTCTCGGGGGATATCCTCGGCGGCGATGTCGCGCTCGACATAGCGTTCCTCCTCGGTGGTCAGCAGGAATACCTTGCCGCTGACTACACCGGGCGAGACACCGATTCCGTGGAGTTCATGATCCTTGAGCTGATCCGACATAGGCTCATTTAGTCTTCAAAGAATTTGTTGGCAATCAGTTCGGCCAGCGCGTCCAACGCCTCTTTCGCGTCCGGTCCGTCGGCCGTTACGCGCAGCGCGGCGCCCTGGTGCAATTCCAGCGTCAACAAGCCCATGATACTCTTGCCGGATACGGTTGTGCCATCTTTTTCCACCATGATATCGGAGGCGAAACGTCCGGCTGTTTTGACGAAAAGCGCCGCCGGACGGGCATGCATGCCGAATTTATTGGTGATCTTGAATTCCCGGGCGAGTCCCTCGGACGAGGAAGCGGTCTGTTTCCTGTCCTTCATGAGGCTTCCACCGTCTTGGACAAGATCCCGATGAGTTTCGCGTCCAGTTCCTTGGCCGCGTCGTGACCGAGTTGTTTCAGCTTCTGGTTCAGGGCCGATACTTCCACGACGTTCGCGATGTCCCGGCCCGCCGCGACGGGAATAGTGAGGTAGGGAATGCGCACGCCGAAAAACTCGATGGTATCGGAGGTCAGGCCGGTCCGGTCGTAATCGTTGTTCGGTTCGTGCCGGATCAGATTGATGACCATGTCCAGCCGCATGGCCCGGCGCATCGACGAGACGCCGAAGAGGCTGGGAATATGAATCAATCCCAGCCCGCGAATCTCCATGTGGTAGCGGGTAATCGCGTCCGCGGAGGCGACCACGACGCCGGTGCTGTCTTTTCGAAGCACGGTCAGATCGTCCGAGATCAGGCTGTGGCCCCGCTCGATCAGCGCCAGCGCGGTTTCGCTCTTACCGATGCCCGGCTGGCCGGTCAGCAAGACGCCGATGCCCATGATCTCCACCATGGTGCCCTGATACCGGATCAACGGGCTGGCCAGTTCCTCAATGATGATGGTCGCGGCGTTGATGAAGTGGCTCGTGATCATGCCGCTCTTCAGCACCGGAATCCGGAACTGACGGGCGTATTCGAGCATCTCCGGCAGGGGCTGGCGTCCGCGGGTGAGCACCATGGCCGGAATATGCCGCTCGAATATCTGGGTCAGCCGCTGTTTGCGATCGGCGCCCGACAGGCTCTTCAGATACGCCAGTTCGGCCATACCAACCACCTGGATCCGTCGATGCGCGAAGTGCTTGAAGAATCCCGCCAGGGCCAGCCCCGGCCGATTCATCGCCTCCTCGGTGATCGGACGGTCCATGTGGCCCTCCCCTTCGGCCACCTCGAGGTCAAGCGGCTTCCGGCCGGCCTCGAAGAACTGGCGGACGGAAACGACCACTCGCTCAGCGTGTATGGACTTTGCGGGT
>CAYRPR010000323.1:2034-3639 GCA_964425945.1 uncultured Verrucomicrobiota bacterium
CGGGTTCGTTCATAGCTATCTGTCGTCGCGGACGCTCCGGGCGGATCGCGCGATCATTCGGCCGGCGATTCTTCCTTGAGCCGGTTCTGAACCTCCACTTCGACTTCTCCCAATCCTTCCTTGGACTTGTGATCGAGCATCTTGTCGCGCAGGCGTCGCAACTGTTTCTGCGCCTTGTCGACGGCCCCGTCAATGGATGCGTACATGTCGCTGGACACCTCCTTGGCGTCGACGCGGATATGGTTCGCGGCATGGACCACCAACTCGGCCATATGACGATACTTCTCGATATCGAGGATCACATGCACGCTCTGTATGCGCGGGAACTCCGACAGGGACTGCGCCAGTTTGTCATGCGTGTGCTCCCGGATGGCGTCCGTAATGTCCATGTGGCGGCCGGTTATGCTGATCTGCATGAGGTGACTCCTTTTTGTATTCCGTTAACTACATGCTGAACCGCGGTCCCAGATACAGTTCACGGCTGACTTCGTCATTGATCAGAAATTCGCTGGTTCCTTCGCGCAATACCTTGCCCTCGCAGATCAGATAGGCCCGGTCCACGACCGCGAGGGTTTCCCGGACATTGTGATCGGTGATCAATATACCCAATCCGCGCTCTTTCAGTTCGATAATGATCTGCTGCACATCATAGACCGCCAGCGGATCGACTCCGCTGAACGGTTCATCCAGCAGGATCAGCGACGGGCTGGTCACCAGCGCGCGGGTGATCTCCAATCGCCGCCGCTCGCCGCCGCTCAGCGTAAACGCTTTCTGTCGGGCCAAGTGGCTTATCTTCAGTTCTTCGAGCAGGAATTCGAGGCGTTTCCTGCGTTCCAGGTGTGAAAGCGGCAGGGTTTCCAGAATGGCCATCACGTTTTCCTCGACCGTCAGCCGGCGGAAAATGGACGGTTCCTGGGAGAGATAGCCCATGCCCATGCGCGCGCGCCGGTACATGGGCGTGGCGGAGATGTCCTGGCCGCGGAAAAAGACCTGGCCGTCGGTGGGCCGGACCAGCCCGACAATCATATAGAAGCTCGTGGTCTTGCCGGCTCCATTGGGCCCCAGCAAGCCGACGATTTCGCCGCGCTTGACGTTAAGATGCACGCCGTTGACCACCGCCTTCCGGTTGTACACCTTGACGAGATCCCGCGCATCGACCAGAAGGCTGTTGTCCGTAACCACGCTACTCTCCAAGCAGACCGCCGCGCGCTCCGCCCTTCTCCGGATACAATACCAGCCGGGCCTGTGGTTCGCAAATCATTTTGTTGTCGTCGCGCCAGAAGGTGATGGTGTCGCCCTCCAGGGTATCGCGTCCGCGACGAATCCTGGGATTCTCCTCCAGGAAGATTTTTCCCGAGCTCACTTCGTACGTCGCCTTGCCCGCCCAGGCGGTCGTGTCCTCTTGCTCGATGATGACCGAGCCCACCGCCTCGATAAACTCGGCGTCATTGACTTCGTTGAACCGCACGGTCAGCTTATCGGCCTTGAGACGCAGGCCCGGATCGACCACGACGACGTTCTTCTCGAACAGCGCATAGCGTTTCTGCTGATCGTAGGTCAGGCGTTCCGACGTAATGACCGTGGCGCCGTCCGACGTGTCGAATT
>CAYRPR010000324.1:0-996 GCA_964425945.1 uncultured Verrucomicrobiota bacterium
TTCGGCATCTATCCGCTCCATTGCGAACAGGGATAATACGCCTAGCAGAACAGCCAGCCGTTTCCGTAATGGGGCGCAGACAGAGTTCATCCGGAACCAAACCGATGCAATTCACGAGTTGTCCGGCCCGCGCGTCAATCGGAAACCCATTGTTCCATGAAATCCGGGACCGGTGTGCGCGATAGTCGTTCAAGATCGAGGCACAGGTCAATCATGTTCCCGACCTGCTTCGACGGGTAATGCAATTCCAGGTTCTTCCGGCACTTCTCGATCAGGACTGGAATGCCTTCCCGTCGCCGTCGTCGATGACCGATGGGGTACTCGACTTCGACAAAATCCGTCTGCGATCCGTCCCGGAATCGTATCTGCAACGCGTTGGCAATAGAGCGTTTATCCGGATCCAGGTACTCCTTCGTGTACCGGGGATCCTCGCGCACGACCATCTTCGCCCGCAGCGCGTCGATGCGGGGATCGCGCGCGACATCGTCCTCGTAATGTTCCGCCGTCAGATTTCCGAAAATCAATCCGATCGCCGTCATATACTGCAGGCAATGATCCCGGTCCGCCGGATTGTGCAACGGACCGCTCTTGTCGATGATGCGGATGGCCGATTCATGCGTGGTGATCGCGACTTCCTCGATCTCGTCCAGACGGTTCTTGATCTGTGGATGGAGTTTCAGGGCGCATTCCACGGCCGTCTGCGCGTGGAACTCGGCCGGGAACGAGATTTTGAACAGAACCTGCTCCATCACATACGACCCGAACGGTCGCTCCATGACGAACGGTTTGCCGTTGAACAGCACATCGAAGAAGCCCCATTTCGGCGCGGTCAACGCCGAGGGATAGCCCATCTCGCCGTTCACCGCCATCAGCGCGTGGCGCACGGCGCGGCTCGTGGCGTCGCCCGCCGCCCACGACTTGCGCGGGCCGGTATTGGGCGCGTGGCGGTAGGTGCGGAGCGCCCCGCCGTCGAGCCAGGCGTTCGATACGGCGTGG
>CAYRPR010000324.1:1006-3613 GCA_964425945.1 uncultured Verrucomicrobiota bacterium
TGATCTGGTCCCGCGTGCCGCCGAGCAGACCGGTTGTCACGGCGGTGGAAGCCACTCGTACCAGAATGACGTGATCGAGGCCGACGCGGTTGAAGCTGTTCGCCAGCGCGTACACCCCCTGGATCTCGTGCGCCTTGATCATGGCCGTCAGCACGTCGCGCATCGTGAGTGATTTCCCGCCTCTTCGGCTGAGGTAGTCCGCCACGGCCAGGATGCCGCCGAGATTGTCGGACGGATGTCCCCATTCCGCGGCCAGCCAGGTATCGTTATAGTCCAGCCATCGGATCATGCATCCGATGTTGAACGCGGCGTGCACCGGCTCCAGTTCCCAGGCCGTGCCCGGCACGCGCGCGCCGCCCGGCCACACGGCGCCCGGCACGAGCGGACCCATGCGTTTGACGCATTCAGGGAACTTCAACGCCAGGATGCCGCATCCGAGCGTATCCATCAGACAGTAACGAGCCGTGTCATAGGCCTCATCGCTGTCGATCCGGTGGTTCAGGACATACTCCGCCAGTTCCCCCAGATAGGAATCCGGCTCGGGCCGCACATTCGATATAGGACTGCTCATCAACCTCTCGCGCTCATGGGTTTGTAGGGACGCTCGTCCGGGCCGGTGTAGTCGGCCGTCGGACGGATCAGGCGGTTGTCCGCGCGCTGTTCGAAGACGTGCGCCGACCAGCCGGATGTGCGCGAGATCACGAAGATCGGCGTGAACATCGGCGTGGGAATGCCGCAGAAATGGTAGGCAATCGCGCTGTAGAAGTCCAGGTTCGGGAACAGCTTCTTCTCGCGGCGCATGACCTTCTCGATCCGCTCCGCCACCGGGTAGAGGTGCTTGTCGCCGTGCTTCTCCGCGAGCTGTTTGGCCCAGACCTGGATCACGTCGGAGCGCGGATCACAGTCGCGGTACACGCGATGCCCGAACCCCATGATCTTCGCCTTCTTTGCGAGCATGTCCATGATGCCCGTTTCGGCGTCTTCCGGGCTCTTGAACTTCTCGATCAGTTCCATCGCCGCTTCGTTCGCGCCGCCGTGAAGCGGGCCGCGCAGGGCGCCGATCGCGCCCGTGATGGCCGAGTAGAAATCGGGCATCGTGGAAATGATCACGCGCCCCGTGAACGTCGAGGCATTGAATTCGTGCTCGGCGTACAGGATCAGCGAGACGTCCAGCACGCGCCGGATCGTATCGTCCGGTTTCTGTCCGTGCAGGAGGTGGAGGAAATGACCCGCGATCGTGTCCTCGCCCGACGACGTGTCGATGCGCTTGCCGTGCGTGTGGAAATGATACCAGTACACCAGCATGGAACCGAACGAGGCGATCAGGCGATCCGCCACGTCGAGCTGGCTGCGGCCTTCGCCTTCGGGTTCCAACGTACCGAGCATGGAGCAGCCGGTTCGCAACACATCCATCTGGTGCGTGCTTCCCGGGATGCGCTCCAATGTTTCTCTCAGCGCACCCGGCAGATCCTGCATGCTTTTCAGGCGCGCCTTGTAATCCTCCAGTTCTCCTTTGCTCGGCAGCTCGCCGCGCAGCAACAGGTACGCCACTTCCTCGAATGTGGATTTCTCCGCCAGTTCCTCGATGCTGTATCCGCGATACGTCAGGCCCACGCCTTCCTTGCCGACTGTGCAGATTGATGTTTTGCCGGCCACCACACCGGCCAATCCGCCCGCCTTCTTCACTTCCTTCGATTCGCCCATGTCACTTCTCCTCCTTCTTGAACAGCTCATCGAGCTTGCGCTCGTATTCATGGTACCCGAGATACTGATACAGCTCCTCGCGTGTCTGCATCAGGTCGATAGCGCCCTGTTGCGTGCCGTCCTTGCGAAGCGCCTGGTACACGCGCAACGCCGCCGCGTTCATCGCGCGGAAGGCGGACAGGGGATAGAGGGCCAGGCCGACGTCGGCGCCGGCCAGTTCTTTCGTCGTAAACAGCGGCGTCTGGCCGAACTCCGTGATGTTCGCGAGCACCGGCATCCCGGTTTTTTTCGCGAACAGCCGGTATTGGTCCAGCTCCGTAAGCGCTTCGGGAAACAACATGTCCGCTCCCGCCTCCTTGTAGCGGAGCGCGCGTTCGAGCGCGGCCTCGAGGCCTTCCCGCGCAAACGCGTCGGTGCGCGCCATGATGACGAAATCCGGATTGGTGCGCGCGTCCACGGCGGCTTTGATCCGGTCGGCCATTTCGTCCGTATCGACGATCGCCTTGCCCGGCCGGTGCCCGCATCGTTTCGCGAGGACCTGGTCCTCGATATGCGCCGCCGCGGCGCCGGCGCGCTCGAGTTCCTTGATCGTGCGCGCGATGTTCAGCGCCGAACCCCATCCGGTATCGATATCGACCAGCACGGGCAGGGACGTCACCGACGTCACGCGCCGCACGTCCGTCACGACGTCATCGAGATTCGTCATGCCGAGATCCGGCAGGCCGTGCGAGGCGTTGGCCACGCCCGCACCGGAAACGTACAGCGCGCGGAATCCCGTTTTCTCCGCCAGGATCGCGGCGTACGCATTGATCACGCCGACGACCTGCAACGGCTTCTCTACTTTGACCGCCGCGCGAAACCGCGCGCCGAAGAGGTCGCGCGGAGCCTCGGCGGTCGGGTCGT
>CAYRPR010000325.1:0-3586 GCA_964425945.1 uncultured Verrucomicrobiota bacterium
GCTTCAAGGAACGCACCGTGACCGTCGTCGAGCACGTGGACCGCTTGCGCGCGCGCCATGAAGCAATCTTCGATCATATCTTTGACCTGATGGATCAATCGGTCGGACAGGCGGCCGAAGCCATACAACGCGCCGATTGGGCGCGCGTGGGCGAGCTGATGAACATCAACCAGGGCTTCATGGACGCCATCGGCGTGAACACGGCCGTACTGTCGGAAATCATCTACGCCTTGCGGAATGAGCCGGGAATTCTGGGGGCGAAGATTTCCGGCGCGGGCCGGGGCGATTGCGTCATGGCGCTGGGATCGCTCGACAACCCCGATTTCATGTATCATCGCGTCAATGTGCAGATCAGCCGGGAGGGCCTGCGGCTTGAGCAATGATCCCGCAAGCGTAGCTCCCTGCTGGAGCAGGGCGCCACGAAAGAGGAAGCCGATCCGGATCGCAGGGCGGAATATGAGCCATGATCACTAAGCAGGACATTGTACAACGGATTCTTGGCGGCCGCCCGGCGAAGGCGAAAGACCGCGGCGCGGCGTACGCGCCGTCGAATATCGCCCTGTGCAAATACTGGGGCAAGCGGGACGAGGAATTGAACCTCCCGCTGTCCTCCAGCCTCTCCGTCTCGATGGGACCGCTCGGGACGCACACGGAAATCTCCGTCGGCGCAGGTATCGACCGAATTGTGCTGAATGACCAGGAATGCGGACTCGATACGGGTTTCGCGAAGCGGCTCATCGAATACCTCGACCTGTATCGCACGACGCCGGACACGCGGTTCAATATCACCACAAAAAGCACCATTCCGATCGCCGCGGGCCTGGCCTCGTCCGCATCCGGTTTCGCCGCGCTGGTCTTGGCGCTGGATGACCTGTTCGGTTGGCAACTCGCACCGAAAGAATTATCCATCCTCGCACGGCTGGGCAGTGGAAGCGCCAGCCGGTCGGTGTACACCGGCTTCGTCGAATGGCACGCCGGCGCGAGCGAGGACGGCATGGACAGCTTTGCGGAGCCTATTGATACCGCATGGCCGGAATTCTGCATGGGTCTGCTGACCGTATCCGAGCAGGAGAAACATATCGGTTCGCGTCCCGCGATGAAGCGGACGAGGGAAACGTCCGCGCTGTACGCCCAATGGCCGGCCCAAGTGGCGAATGACCTGCTGGATATCAAGCGCGCGCTGCGAGAGAAGGATTTTGCCCTGCTGGGCCAAACCGCGGAATCCAATGCGCTCGCGATGCACGCGACCATGATTGCGGCCTGGCCGCCGGTCCTGTACTGGCTCCCGGAATCCGTGGCGCTGATGCGCAACGTGTGGGACCTCCGCGAAAAGGGACTCGACGTCTACTTCACCATGGATGCCGGTCCGAACATCAAGCTGATCTTCCTCGAAAAGGACTCCGCCCTGCTGCGCGAAGCCTTCCCCGCCCTGCGGATTATCAAGCCCGTTGACGACAAGTCGTCTTAAACCGCCGACGATTCCGTACGTTGCATGCGGAGCAGGTCGCTGAAGAAACCGCCGCGTGCCACGAGTTCGGCATAGCGGCCCTCTTCCACTACGCGACCGCGCTGCATCACCACGATCCGGTCCGCCTGCTGGATCGTGCTCAACCGGTGCGCGATGGTCAGCACGGTCCGCCCGGAGGCGACCCGGCGGATCGCCTCCTGCACCAGCCGCTCGCTCTCGTAATCCAGCGCGGAGGTCGCTTCGTCCAGGATCAAGATGCGCGGATTTCGCAATATCGCGCGCGCGATGGATATCCGTTGCCGCTGGCCGCCGGACAACATGACCCCCCGCTCGCCCACGACGCTGTCGGAACCGTCGGGCATCTTCAAAATGAACTCTTCCGCGTTCGCCATGCGCGCCGCCTCGCGGATATCCTCTTCCGACGCATCCGGCCGCGCGAACCGGATATTGTCGGCGATCGTGCCGGAAAACAGAATGATATCCTGCAACACCACCGCGGCCTGCCGGCGAAGCCAGCGCATATCCAGATCCGACTGCGGGATTCCGTCGATCAGGACACGCCCCCGGTCCGCCTTGTAGAGACCGAGGATCAATTGCGCGATGGTGCTCTTGCCCGAACCCGACGGCCCCACCAGCGCCGTATGTTTCCCCGCCTCGATATGCAGGGAGAAATCCGTCAGCACCTTCTGCGCGGTTTCCGGATAGGCAAACGTGACCCGCTCAAACCGCACATCGCATTTCAAGTCCGGCACGGTCGTCACGCCATGCCACTCCTCGACATACTGTGAATCCAGCAACTCCTTGACGCTTCGATACCCCTCCTGCGCCACAAAATACTGCTCGATCATGCCCGCAAACGCGTGTACCGGCATCAATACGATCGGCAGTCCGGCCATGAAGGCCAACAGCGTTCCCATGGTCATACTGCCGGCGATCACATAATACGCGCCACCCGCCACGGTGATCAGCGAGAAGGCCTGGATCATCACATAGACGAACGTGCCGTAGATGGAGCTGATATGCGCGAGATGAAAGCGCGAATGGGTCAGCGTATAGCTGTATTCATCCAGATTCTGCGTGACCTGCTCTTCTTCTCCGAAACTGCGCACCAGTCGCAGGGCGCTGATCGCCTCTCCCGCCGCGCCGGTGAGTTTCTCCTGCGCAAGCCGCGTCTCCTCGTTGATCTCCTTCATCCGACGAAAGAAGATCTGACGAATGATGGAATACAACGGCACCAACAGGATCAGCAGGAGGGACAGTTGCCAGTGCAGGGAGATCAGGATGATGGAGATGGCCAGGCTGTAGAGGATCGTCGGCAGGAACTGGTTCATGATGTGCATCGTCACGCCTTCGATCTTCTGCGTGTCGAAGGCATATTTCGACAAGAGGCGGCCCGTCTTCTGCCGGTCGAGATAGCCGAAATTGAGGAAATGCAGTTTGTTGAAGATCCCGCCGCGCAGTCGCATCATCATCAGCCCGTTCTGTCGGCTGATCAGGATCGCGCCGAGTACAGCGAATGAGTAATGCAGGAGTAGCATGCCGACCACGATCATGGAAACATAGAGTATGCCGGCCGCGTGCCCGGCCCCGACATGGGTATCAATCATGATCTGGAACATCCACGGGATCGGCGCGATGACCGCGCTGCGCAACAGCGCCATGGCCACGCCGGGATAGAATACCCGGCGGTTGCCCACGAGGTAGCGGATCAGCGTGGCCGGATACCCGTTATCGAATGATCCAGGGTGCGGTTTCATAGAGGTTGATGGAGCAGGATCAGTCCCACCGCGATCAGCAGGGCGCCGAGAATCGCAGACACGACGATGGACCAGAGACTGTATTTTCCGGGTTTCACTACGTGAGCCACCTTTCCGGGCGGAATGATAGCCCACTTGCCGGATTTTGCAATGGACTTGCCAGGCTCACAACGTGGCACAGGCTTCCAGCCTGTGCATTTGCGCCCATTTACCGCATGAAGACACTGGCAAGACGACACCATGCGGCATCGCGTGGTGCCTGTGTCACCCCCTATTTCAGCGGACGACTACGGAGCGGATATGCGGGATTCCAGTTCGGGCGCCAGACGAACGAAGTGCGACACATTGAACGTGTATATGT
>CAYRPR010000326.1:0-458 GCA_964425945.1 uncultured Verrucomicrobiota bacterium
CGATCCGGCGAACTCTCCGCGGAACGACTGGATGAAGCCGTGCGCCGCATTCTGACGATGAAAACGCATCTCGGCCTGCATCGCGGCGAGTATTTCGGACGCGCGCCGACGGCGGTTGAAGTGGAGCAGTTCCAGGAGGCCAGCCGGCAGATCGCGCAACGGGCCGTACACGTCGCGCGGAATCTCGGCGGCATCCTGCCGTTGAAGGACCTCCCGAAAGGCGCCCGCGTGATGACGATCACCTTGTCGATGGAGAATGCGGACGTGCCGGAGGTGGACGAGGAACTGAAGCGGCGCGGGTATCAGGTGGAGCACCTGCTGAACCCGAATAATTTCCGCTTGTTCGAACAGTTGCCGGCGTATGACGCGGTTTTCGTCAATTTCATCTTCAAGGCGGGCTGGGCAATCCAGTCCGTGCGCTCGGTCGGTCCGCACAACCGGATCTTCCTCGGCGGATT
>CAYRPR010000326.1:468-3552 GCA_964425945.1 uncultured Verrucomicrobiota bacterium
CATGGATCATCCCCGGCCGGTATTCACCTCGTTCGGGTCGCCCTATCACCTGCGGATGTTCAATACCCTGCCCAACTACGTCAACGCGCACTCGACGACGGCCGACAGCCAGCGCGCCGCCGTCGCCACGTGGTTCGGCGAACTGCCGCTGAACGGCCACAGCCCGGTGTCGAATCTGACGCGGGCGTGAAACCACCGCGCGGCGTGCAGGAAGAAACCACGGGTTACGGATACAGGCGGCATATGGGGACAGGTAAATAATATCCGGGCAGTCCTTCGAAAAGTACCTGTCCCCAGTGTTCCGCTATTCTTACAACGGCGGGCGGATCTGTAATCCGCCCCTATCAAGGTCATACAAAGAGTCCTACTGTGCGTCCTTTTGCGCGTCTTTGCGGCTAGTTGTGTCACCGCCGCAGGCGGCGGCGCGCGCCCATCAGCACCAGCGCCAAGCCCAGCAGACCGAGCGAACTG
This sequence comes from uncultured Verrucomicrobiota bacterium, assembly GCA_964425945.1. Lineage (GTDB taxonomy): Bacteria > Verrucomicrobiota > Kiritimatiellia > SLAD01 > SLAD01 > CAYRPR01. Next base: position 940 of record CAYRPR010000326.1, read on the forward strand.
GGCTCCGGAATGAGAAAGGCGTCGTCAAACCAGACCTCGTGCGAGCCCGTAACGGCCTCGTCCGTGTTGAAGACCACCAGCCGATACCGTCCCGACAGCGCGGTCTCCGGGATGGGACCGTTGTTGAACAGTTGGATCCAGGTGTCCTGAGCCGTGTTCCCGGTCAACACGGTGCTTTGAATATTGCCCAGCTCGTTGCCGGTACCGTTCAGGCCGTCGTAGAAATGGGTTTCCAGATACACTTCCAGTTTCGGCGCGCCACCCGGATCGATGTTCGTACGCGCCCAGACCGATCCCTCCCACATGGTTGCGCCATTCAGTTCGCTGATGTTGAAGATCTGCTTGGCGTCGAATATCTGAAAGATATCCATCGCGCCAATCGTGATCTTCAATGATTGACTGCCTCCGAACACTTCGTCCGTCGCCGCGAAGTCATGAGTGAACCCGGCGTCGGATGTGAACGGGTTCCACGCGGCCTCATTCGTCGCGCTGGAACTTTCAAAACCCGGTTGCACCAGCAGATCCGCCCGCGCCATACCCACCGTCATGCCGACCCAACCGATGACCAGGACATGCACGATACCTGTTCTCATCACTCCACTCCTTTTTGTTGATCCGCCTTTGTTCCGACCGCTCCGCCAACGGCTGAAAGCCCGTCAACGGCAAATCCCCAATCCCCGCCCGCGTTGTAGACCTTCAGCAACAAATTGTTCTCTCCCTTCCTCGCCCGCACCAGCACGCGATCGGCGGCCGCATCCATGCCGCGCAGCACGTCATGCGCCAGCACGCGTCGCCCGTTCCACCACGCGATCACCCCATCGTCACTGCGGATGGACAACCACAGGTCCGTTTCATCGTCGGCTGTTACAACCGCATGTGCGAAGACGGATGCGTGGTCCCGGTTCTCCATGTGCATCAGCGATACCCGGCCCGCTCTCGCGCGGAACGTCGTCCACCCCATCCCGCGTATCGCCGGATGCCGGGACGGCGTGATACCGCCTTCCTCCTCGATCACGGAATCGAACAGGCCGGACGTTTTGAACGACCCACAAATCTGCCAGGTATCGATCGAACCGGCGATGACGCGCGGCGCATTGACGAGGAGCAGTACAACGGCCAGGATACAGTATGCAGCATTTAGTGTGCGGGGACCGTTCACCGCTTTGGATGGCGCCGGGACGTCGCATGAAGCGCGGATTTCATCTCTACTCATCAAGAATCTCCCCCAGCAACCCGTTATGAAACGCCGCGTGGCGGGCGATACTGTTTCGCTCGCCCGGCCACACCATCGGATCGTATAGAAACACCACGTGCTTATCCTTGCGCACCACGGCCGGCAACCCATTTGCGAAGCGCCGCAATACGGTCAGGCCCGATTCGTCCTTCAAGCGGTAGAACCACGGTGTGCGACCCTCAACCGCATCGGACCCACCCCCGTCTCCTCCCAGGAGGGGAGAAAGAGTGGAATTCCCCTCCCGGGAGGGGTCCGCGACACGTCGCGGCGTAGCCTTGCGAAGCCGGAAGCGGGGGGTGGGTTGGGAGGCGTCCTGCGAGCCGGTATCCAGCCGCACGACACCGCCGGACGCGTCCTCGTAGATCAGCGCCGCGAGATACAGCCGCACATTCGGATCGTCCAACAGGCGAATCTCCGCGAGTGGACGCTGGCCTTGCAGCGCCACGCTCATCTCGCTCAGGTGTTTGCCGTCGAACTCGAGCCCCGGCGTCAGCGTGGGCGCGTGCCGCTCATCGGATACCGTCGGGCCCAGCGCGATGCGTTCCGTATGTCCGTCCGCATACCGCAGTTCGATCGACGGCGCCGCGTTGCCGTTGGTCGCCCCGGCCAGGAGGATCAGGCGATCGGCCTCCTGCGGCGGAACCGGAATGGTCTGGCCGCCGAAGACCGCGGGTTCCGCGGTCCCGGATTCCAGCAGGCGCAGAAGATCCCGCCGCGTCGTCCATACGGCGAATTCCGCCGGTCCGCCGGGAAACCACGCGACTTTCTTCTCGTCGTTCCGCGACGGTCGGCCCATAACGTCCCACATCCATTCCCCGGTCTCGCGCATGGCCGTGTCGCGCGAGCCCACCGGCCCGAACGCCACGGTCCGGCGCCGCAGCAACTCCGCCCGATCCGCCGGATCGAGGATTTCGAGCACACTGGAGAACAGGAGGATCGGCTTGTCGTCATCCGGAATCGTCCGCGTAAACGCGAACGGACGCCATCGCTCGCTGAACGTGCGCGTCACAGCCTCCGCAAACCGCGCGCCGGCTTCCGGGTCGCCCGAACGGACGCCCTCCCAGTGCCGCGAAACACATCGGTCCAACTCATCGAGGAACGGACGTTGCCACAGATACAACCAGGTCCGGAACTGCTCGTATCCCGGGCGATGCGAGGCCTGCGCGTAGTCGGGATAGAAAATCCAGACGTCGGGGTCGGGATCCGCCAGATCGGCCGTCCGGAAAGCCCGGTTGATCGCGTCCCCCACGTGCGCGATGGGTTTCTTCGTGGCGTCGTCGTTCAGATAGCCGAAATCGCCTTCGGGCCATTTGTCGTACAATTTGAAGTAGCCGTAACCGGAAATCCACGGCAGCACGTTCAGCAACGCCGTCTGCGTC
>CAYRPR010000327.1:0-3545 GCA_964425945.1 uncultured Verrucomicrobiota bacterium
GATCACGATCAACAATCACGTGTTGATCCGGAATAAGGTCGCGGGATTTCTGATCACGGGCGGACAGGACAATGTGCTGGCCGTCGCGGGTCAGATGCTGATGTTTTTCGGCGAGTTGGGCTTTCTGTTTCCGCAATTTCCGTTTGTGGCGCATAGCCGGGGCTGGTCGGCCGAGGACATGGAGAACAATGTGGCGGAAGTTCAAACCGACACGGATCTGCATGACGGAACCCGGGCATTGACGCGCCGGTGCATTGAACTGGCGACCACCCTGCTGGCCGGCGGACAGGGCGTCGAGTCGATTGAGCGCGGCGGCCGCAAAGCACACAGACCATCCTGATGGGCAAGGCAAGGCGGGGTTTTTCCCTATGTCGTAAGTTTTGTCGCGAGCTTTGTCGAAGACCCGGGCAAGAGCGTCTCGGGTGTCGGTCGCAGTGTGATTGAACGTTGATATCGCTTGTTCATCTCGTGGCGGACCCACCCCTCGGTCCCCTCCAAGGAGGAAATGTATTCCTGCTTTCCTGTCCTATTCTTATTCTCCCCTTCCTGGAGGGGTCCGCAATGCGGGGGGTGGATATCCGTGTGCATCCGTGTTCATCCGTGGTTTTCTCTGCCTCGAACTTTGCGTTAAAAATCCGTATTCACGGCTGATCGCGCTCGGGGCTCGCTTGCGGCGATCAATCCCTCGGCCCGTACGGTGCGCGCTTCGGCCGATTCCTCCGCCCAGGGTCCGTCATAGTTCAGGTACACCGCCGCCGCCTCGCGACCCTGCCCCGCCTCAATGAACGGCAGGGCCCGATGGTCCAGAAAATCCACAACCTCCCGCACCCGGCGCTCCTGCTCGCGCTTTGCGCGTTGCATGAGCAGGCCAAACCGCTCCCGGTCGCCGACGTGCTCCGCCCGATGCATCCGGTCCCGCAATGCGCCAATCGCCTTCCGCAACTTGTCCGGGGGCGCCTGATGATCGCCGATCGCTTCATGCACCGTCCCGGCCAGCAACTCGTATTCGCGCTCCTGCAGATACAAGTCCCATCCGCGCACGCCGATGAAGGCTGCCAGCCCGATCAGCAAAGGGATAAGCACGAAACGGCGCCGCAAGGTGCGCCGCCGATCCCGCTTGATCACCTGCTCCGCCGTCACCGCGGGCGGCGTGGCGGCGATGTGCATGGGCATCTGATCGGACAGGGTCCGGTGCACCACGGCCAGCAGGTCGCTCCACGAGTCGTACCGCCCATCCCGGTTCTTGGCGAGCAGGGTCAGGAGGATCTGTTCGCCGCCCCGTGACAGATCCGGCCGCGCGTCGCGCACCGGCGGAGGCGGTTCGCGCAGTTGGCATTCCATGATCGCCTCAATCGATTCCGCCTCGAAAGGCGGACGCCCCGTCAGCATCTGATACAGGGTCGCACCGAGCGAATACATGTCCGACCGGAAATCAATGTCCAATTCGCCGCGCACCTGTTCGGGGCTCATATAATGAGGCGTTCCGAATATGCTGGAACGCTCCGCCGCGGAGGTTTCCTCGTACACGTACTTGGATATCCCCAGGTCGGTCAGCTTCACCTCGCCGTCCGTGTCGATCATGATATTGGCGGGCTTGATGTCCCGGTGAATCAGCCCGTGCGCGTTCCACGCGTATCGCAGGGCCTCGGCGACCTTGTACACGACCGACAGCGCCTCGTCCTCGGACAGATATCCCGTGCGCTGGATCCGGTCGTAGATCGACTCGCCGCCGACGTACGACATGGCCAGGTAATGCACGCCGTGGCTGTGCCCGGCGTAGAAAGCGGTGACGATATTGGGGTGCTGGAGGCGGGCGAGCGTTCGCATCTCGGTGCGGAACCGCTCGACCTGCCCGGGTGTGGACGTCATGCCCGGCGACAGGACCTTGACGGCAACTTGGCGGGACAGCGACTGCTGGCGGGCCAGGTACACATCGCCCATCGCGCCGCGCCCGATGCGCTGAAGCAACTTGAAATCGTCCAGGATCACACCCGGCCCGACGCCCGACGCCGGGGTCATGATCCGCGACCCGCATCGCGGACAGTTCAACTGGCTCGACAAGGCCGCCGCCCGCACACTTAGTCGGGACGCGCAAACCGGACATTCAAATTTCACGCGCATAGTGGAATTCCAACGGCGGAAGGCCACAGTCATGCATGGCATGGCCATATCCGTCAATTTTATGCATTGGCCGAAACAGGATCAAGCACAACCGGTATGTAGGCCGGACCTCGGTGTCCGGCGCATCTCCGCCGGCCCGGCCGCCGTAACCCATTGACACCGCCCCACTCGCCCGATATGCCTCGCAAACTACGGTACCACAACGAATTATCGAGCAGACGAGGGACGGTCACGCGCTGACCGAAGAGGAACTCAAGTTTTTCATCAGCGGATTCACCAAGGGGGACATTCCCGAATATCAGATGTCGGCCATGGCCATGGCCATCTACTTCCAGGGCATGACACTGGATGAGACGGCCAAGCTCACCGAGATCATGATGAATTCGGGCGATCTCGTTGACACCTCCTCGATCCAGCAACCCAAAGTCGACAAACATTCAACCGGCGGTGTCGGCGACAAGGTCTCGCTGATCCTTGCTCCCTTGGTCGCCTGTTGCAACGTATCCGTACCCATGATTTCCGGCCGCGGTCTGGGCATCACCGGCGGCACGCTGGACAAGCTGGAATCCATACCGGGCTACCGGGTCGATCTCAGCGACAAGGAATTTCTCGAGGTCCTGCACGCCTGCGGCTGTTCCATCATCGGCCAGACAGGCCAGCTCGCGCCCGCCGACAAGAAACTGTACGCCTTGCGCGACGTGACCGGCACCGTGCCGTCCATTCCGCTGATCACGGCCAGCATCATGTCCAAGAAACTGGCCGAAGGCATCGACTCGCTCGTGCTGGACGTCAAATGGGGTAAAGGCGCCTTCATGCAGACGTATGAAAACGCGCAGGAACTGGCCCGTACGATCGTCGAAGTAGGCACGCGCATGGGCAAAGGCATGGCCGCGCTGATTACGGACATGAATCAGCCGCTGGGCCGCACGGCCGGCAACGCGCTGGAGATCATCGAAACGGCCGAATGCCTCAAAGGCAAGGGACCGGACGACCTGATGGAGGTCACGATGGCTCTCTGCGCGCAGATGCTGGTGCTGGTCGGCAAGGCCAAGGACAATGTCGAGGCCATGCGGGATCTGAACAAGCACCTGGCGTCCGGCGCCGCGTTTGAGCGGTTCAAACAGATGATCGATCTGCAGGGCGGTGATCCCTCCTCCGTCGACAACTACTCCAAACTGCCTACCGCGCGCATTCGCGAGCCGTACAAGGCGCCGCGCGGCGGATTCATCTCGCAATACAGCGCGGAGAAAGTCGGCAAGGCGTGTGTCGTGCTCGGCGCGGGGCGATCCAAGACCGACGACCAGGTGGATCCGGCGGTCGGCATCTCCGACATGTTGAAGATCGGCGACAAGGTCAAGGACGGACAAGCCCTCTGCATGATCCACGCCAACGATGAGAAACGACTCGCCGAGGCGCGTGCACTG
>CAYRPR010000328.1:0-3535 GCA_964425945.1 uncultured Verrucomicrobiota bacterium
CCGGGCGCCCACGATGTCCGGCTCTCGGGACAGCAGGCTGTCCGGCGGTGAGACCGGGAAGCCGCACGAAACCACGCATACAATTTCGCTGTGCCCGTCGGCGACGGCATAATTATGCCATTCGCACCACAACGAGGAACCGTTCTTGCATTGATGCTGGAGCCGCACGACGTCACGACGGCCCGACTCACTGCCCACGCGACCCAGCGCCGCTTCGGCGGATGGAAGACTGCCGGCGGCAATGAACGGCCATTCGCCGATCCGCTTGCCCAACACCTCCTCCGCGGTCCATCCAAAGACGGCCTCGGATTCGGCCGACCAGCGGATCACCCGCATCTGGTCGTCCCACAGGACCTTGGCCAGCAGACCGGCGACCGGATTCGGGATGCTTCGCATTTCGATGCGCTTCCGGTCGCGTCGAGCGGACTTGCGATCCCTCTGTGTTTTCATCGGCATGACACTACCTCTTGGCGAGAGTCCTCGTTCAAACGGCGACGCGCGCCTCCGCCCACGGAACGGCATGACCGTTGCGACGCAGGGATTGCCCGAGACGCTCATGAAGTTGCGCCATGGATCCCCCGGGACGCACGAGGTAATCCGTGGCGCCCATATCCAGACACTCGTCCCGCGAGGCCAGATGCGGATGGCATGTCAGACAGCAGACTGGAATCGACGGAAACAGAAATCGGATCAGCGCCAACATCCGTATGCCGGCGAAACCCTCGTAGATCTGCGTGACCGGTTCCAGCAACACCGCGTGCACCCGTTCCGCGCGCAGGTGATCCAGCGCCTCGTGCCCGGTGGTCGCGATCAAGCAACACCATCCGCGACTGTGGAGATCATCCACGACATCGGATCGGGTGAAGGGATTGCTGTCCATCACGAGGACGGTGGGTTGTTTGCTTTTTCGGAGCGAGTAGTCCGTCATGTCGAGTTGCGCCTGATTCATGACCGAGACCCTCCAGTTTTTTCACCGTTACCGCCCCAGTTGCCGACAAGAACAACCTCTGCTTCTGTTGGGCAAAATACCCCGGATCGAACGTAAGCAAAAGGATTGAAAATGTGATTGGCGGGGTTAGAATGCGTTAGTGAACCATGGGCTGAACGAAGCGTTTAACGTGGAGTGTTTTGCCGGAAACAAGCTCAGGATCAAGCCTTCCTGTATCGCGAATTTAACGAGCCCCGAAGCTGGCGTACAGGATCCGCACAATGCCCATCATGCGGCTAGAATCGGAGATTGAAGCCGGCGGCGACGCCGTAATCCGCCGCGCCGTCGCTCAAGCCGATGTCGAACATCGCAAACGTGCGTAGATCCCCCGTCAGGCGGTGGGACGCCAGGAACGTCAGTTCCTCCGGATCCGTGCCGCCGGCGCTGATCGCGTCGCGCCACTCGTAGAACCCGGCCAACAACAGCGCGTCGGTCACATAGCGGCCGAGCCCCACGCTGAACGACCGCTGATTGTCGTAGTCGGCGCCCGACGGCTCGCCGACAAATTTGTATCCCGCTTCGGCGAAAAGGACATAACGATTCTCGAACACGCGCACCGCCTCGATCCCGAACCCGACGTCCGGTTCGCCTGTGCCCAACCCCTTATTCTCATCGGCCGTCGGCAGTTTAAGTCGGCCGTACAGGCTGATCCACGGCACGTATCGTCCTTGCCGCACCGCGTCATACGAGGCCTTCAATACGATATCACCGAGGCCATCCTGCTCTTCGGTTTCTCCATCCTCTGCCTCGATCACCTCGGGACTGCCATCGACCACCGTCGCGCGGCCCGATGAGCGTATGCTGATATACGGAACGGTCAGCGTATATTTCCAGTCGCCGGTGTGCAGACGCACCACGGCGGGCCAGTAGAAGATTTTGGTTTCGTCGTCCCGCCCGTAGTCGCCGGACGCATAGTAGACGTAAGTTCCGGCTTCCCAGGTCCGGGAACGCGGCGCCTCTTCACCAAAGACCGCAAACCCCGCCAGACCGATCACGATTCCTATGACACGATGAATTTTGATCGTCCATCGGAAGCTGTTCGCTCCCGCCTCCTCGAAACCTTCACAGCCTGGAAGGAGGGCGGGGTTCCAAGGCCCCGCCCTCCCCAATCCACGGTTACCGTCCCAACCCTCGGCCCGGCTTGTATTCCAGGTCGGGTCGATCGGGTTTGTCCGGTTTCTGCGGTTTATCAGGCCGATCCGGCTTTTCGAGCCGTTGCGGGCGCGCACCCCGCTCCGGCCGTTCCTTACCGGCATCGCGCACCACATCGCCCACATTGAACCCGTGGTCCTGCGCGATCTCGCCCCATCCCTTGCCGTCAGCCCGTTCGGCCAGAACGCCGTCCAGCGCGCTGTCGATCGTTACCGGGGTTTCGGTTTCCGCGCTGTCAGCGGCGATCCGTTCCGATATCGCCAGCGCAATGTTCATCTCGCCAAACCCCATGCCGTCCGATCGCATCTGCGTGATCCGTTCCTCGTTGACACCATACCGTTCGGACAGGTCCCTGAACGGATCCGGCACAACATCCGTCTCCTCGCCCGGCGCTTCCAGCTCTTCGTCGATCGGATCCTCCATTTCTTCTTCCGGCGCCTCGATCACTTCATCGACCGGCTCTTCCTCTTGCGCCAACGCCCATCCGCCCGTACCCCACGCCAGCGCCACCGATGCCAGCCAAACAGTCAGTCGTTTGCCCTTCATGTCATTACCCTCCCTTCATCGTCCCACTCCGCGGCCCGGTTTGTCCGACAGATCCGGCTTTCCGGGTTTGTCGGGCTTCTCCGGCTTGTCCGGTTTGTCCGGCTTCCCGGGCTTATCCGGTTTGTCCGGTCGTTCGCCCCGTTCCGGTCGTTCAGGACGCTCGGGTCGCTCCGCCTTTTCCGGCCGGTCCGTGCGCTCGGACCGCTGACCGCGGTCCGCCGGCTGGCCGCCGCGCATCGTGCTCGCAGGCGCCACGGCAGGTGACGAGGCCTCCGGCTCACCCGGTTCCTCCGGCTCCTCTGGAGTTTCCGGTTCTTCCGGATCCGTGCCGGGGCGTCCGCCCAGGCCCCGGGAATCGCGTACGACCTCACCCAGCGTGAAGCCGTTATCCCGCGCGATCTGTCCCCAGCCCTTTCCGTCGGCCCGTTCTCCCAACACGCCGTCGAGCGACGCATCCAGCGATCCATCCTCACCGGCTATGCGCTCGGCAAGCGCCAGCGCGATATTGATCTCGCCCCAGCCCATGCCGTCCGTCCGCATTTCCGTCACGCGTTCCTCCGTAACCCCATAGCGCTCGGACAGACTGCTGACGTGACGCGGCACGTCTGCCGGATCTTCCGGCTCGACCGGATCCTCAGGCTGTTCCGGATCTTCCGGGACCTCAGGGTCTTCCGGGTCAGCCGGGTCCTGCGGATCTTCCGGCTCCTCGATATCCTCATCCACTCGGTCTATACCTCGAAAGACATCTTCCTGCGCGAGCTCGTCTCGAACGCTGCCGACGCGCTCGAGAAGGTGCGCTTCGCGAAGGTGCGCGGGGAGAAGATCCACGACCTGGACCGCGAGCTCGAG
>CAYRPR010000329.1:0-3521 GCA_964425945.1 uncultured Verrucomicrobiota bacterium
GAATCCGTCTACTTCTGTATCTTCTCGTGGTCGGACAGCGAACTGGAGAACACCATCAAGCGGAAATGGGAGAATTCCCCGCGCGACCAGGAGGGCGAGCTCACCGGATTCAGGGTACGCGGTGTCTTCGAACGCATTTTCTGGAATCAATGGTGGTCCGCAAACATCAACATGCTGGGGCGGGAAGCGCCCCGCGTATCGGACAACAATCCGAATATACGGTGGAGGAATCACCCGCCGGTGTTCATGGACCGTGAACAGCGGAAACTCCATCACAAATACATGCTGGTGGACGCCGATACGCCGCACAATCCCACCGTGATTACCGGATCGGCCAATTGGAGCCGGAATGCGAACGAGGTCAACGACGAAAACACGATTTTCATCCACGACGCCCGGATCGCAAACCAGTATCTGCAGGAATTCTATGCGCGATATCAGCAGGCCGGCGGCGACATCTTGGACGCGCCGGTTCCCTCAAGCCTTGCCACGCGGCCGGGTTCTTCCGACCGGAATTCCCCGCTCTAAAAAGCGAAACGCCCAATTCTAACGATATCGATCTCAGTATTCCGGCATGACCGGCAGGGATTCCAGGGCCTTGTCGATAGCCTCGATCGATTCGGTCTCCATTTCCTCGACCTCTTCGATGGCTTCTTCAAGCGTCTCCGTGGCGGACTGCGCGGCGGCTTCCACCTCTTGCGCGGCGGCTTCCATCGCGGCTTCCGCCTCCTGTACGGACTCGGCCGCGGCCGCTTCGCTCCCCGCCTCGACCTGCGACGCCTCTTCCACGGCTTGTTCCGCGTCTTCCACGGCGGCCTCCATCGCGGCTTCGGCCTCCATGTCCCCGACAACTTCCAAAGCTTCCTCCATGGCCTGCTCGGCTTCTTCCACGGCGGATTCCATGACGGCCTCAGCTTCCGACACGGACTCGGCCGCGGTTTCCTCCGCTTCGGCCATGGTGTCCTGTGCGGAGGTCATGGCGGCTTCGACTTCCGCGGGCACGGCCGTCGCGCGGGGCTCAACGTCCGGGACATATTGCGGCGCGGCTTCCGGCGCCACCATCATTTCGATTTCGACTTCCTGCGCTTCCAGCTCAGGTTCCTGCTCGGGCGCCTTGCTGCACCCGATCGTCAACATGCCCAGCGCCAGCGCGGGCGTCATCAGAACTCGTACCATCCACTGCATGATCAAACTCCTTCCGTTTATGGGGCGATAGCCCGTTGATCACTTTCTTTTCCTATAGGCCATTTGGCACGACGCGTAAACCCCAAACCGTGATAGTCGATGCGGACATCTCATTATCCATGGCGCTCCAGCTTGCGCTGAATATGTCGCGCCTCGGAGTTGAAAACGCGCCCAACACGCAATTTCACCATATATATTTTACTCTTTGAAACACCCAGAATTTCCGAAACTTCATCCGCCGTCTTCTCTTGAAACACGTATAGGTCGTAAATCTGATAATCCGCCGCCGAGACCTTGCCTTTGACGGCATCGGTGGCCATGGCAATCAAACTGCGAGCCCATGCCTGATCGATTCGAGACGCCAGCTCTGAACGAGGATCCGGTGTCGCGGGAACAGCACCTCCCCTACCCGCCTCATCGGCGTCCTCAATGCTTGTTTCTCGTGACGCATTCCGCTTCCGAAACTGATCGCATATTTTCCAGTGCACCATCTTCAGTAGCCATGAACGGAAAGAACCCTTGGAGCGGTCATACGTAAAATCCTCGATTCTTTCTGATAGTTTTGCCATGGTTTCCTGGACAACCTCCTGCGCCTCGACATGCCGAAGCCCTTCCCGCATGGCCACCCCATAAATGAGCGAGCCGTATGTGTCGAAGAATCTCTGCCAGCTTCGATGATCGCCCTTGTCTTTGAGCCGAAGCAGCAGGCTGCTGCGCGTAAGCATATCCTCTCGGCGGTTGTCGTTCACGGCATTCGCTACCTCGCGAAATAGTTCAGAGCATCACTCGAAATCCAGATATCATTCTGATTGGTCGTACGCACATGAAAATCGTAATCCAGCGGATTAAGCCCAAGGGCGGGATCGGGCTCGACCGACCCAGACCCCTGAGTCGCGTTTTGGACATCTGTATCGCCTTCCCATCTTGTACGCGCCACAAACAGCATAATCACGACCATGCCGACAACTAATGCAGCCACAGCGATATGACCCGCGCCTAATGGATGACGATGCAGGGACCACGCCATGTGCCCACTTTCATCGAGGACAGCCAGATCCGATGACAAAGCCTGCGCGTCCGCATAAGACATGGCGCGATGTCCGCATGCCTTTAACATGATGCGGTTCAGCTGTATGAAAAGGGTGCGATTCTCATCACCAAGTATCGCCGAGGGTATCGAGGGAAAATAGCTTATATCGTTGCCTGCAAGCATCTGGTACAGGACCATGCCAAGCGCATAAACATCTGCCCGCATGGTCCCCGGACCATCCGGCGGCACGTAACCGGAAGTGCCGACATACGACATGGCTTCACCCGATACGGCAACCAATCCGGGATCACTTAACTTCGGCCTGCCATCCACAAATATAATATTTGATAGCTTAATATCCCTGTGGATCAAACCGGAAGAATGGATGCTCGCAAGCGCAGAACTTGTCGCGGATACAATGGCCCTGCATTCGTCAACAGGCAAACGGCCATCCCGACGAATACGAAAAGCCAGTGTATCTGGAGAGTACTTGTCTGCATTCTCGCATCTAGTGCCCAAGACATCGTCGGCCAGCTCCATTACGTAGTAAAAGGCTTCGACATCGGGGAGCCGTCCCACATGTAGAATGGCAACCAGTCCCGGATGCAAACGGGATAGCGGCTCATACCGGCGAACGCCGTCGAATTCGCGTAAAAACCCAGGGTCATCGACGAAATTACTGCGAGAAACAATCTTCACGGCCAAATAACTGCCGGTGAGACTTCTGGCCAGCCAGACTTCCCCATAACTGCCGCGGCCTATACTTTTGATCAGTTCGTAATCTGGAATGTTCGGTTTCATTTGACTCATGGAGCGTTGGCGTCAATTCTAGCAGTCCTGTCCCGTGTTTCAAGCGTGCGTGTCAGGGACTCAACCCTGGGATCATCACAAGAAAAGTCGGTCATATCCACCATATTGGCTTGATCAAACTGACGACCGACTACTAGCATCTATCAGCATCGGCCGCAGCAGACTATGCGCACGCAGAATCTAGACCGGATGAAGCGCCTCGACACCGGGAACCAGTCCCGGAATACAGGCGGCCCAAAGATACAAGCGCTTGCGGTTTCCCCGACTCCCGGGAATAGCCTACCCCCAATTTCGCCCGCCAGCATATACGCCAGAGTTCGAAAACAATGAATACGCGTTTTTCCGTGAAAGATATCGAAAGAGCCCACGTATACCCCATGATGGATGAGTGTACGAACGGGAGAACCTCAAACACAGAAAGGAGATAGTATGCAAACGAAAACTCATCACGTTCTGGGATTAATCCTGGCCATGGCCACGGGGTATGCCGCGAGTA
>CAYRPR010000330.1:0-3510 GCA_964425945.1 uncultured Verrucomicrobiota bacterium
CCGCAGATGAGCCGCGACAATACGCGGCCGGCGGCCATGACCGCCTTCACGAACTTCGTGCAGGCCGCGTCGGAGGCGGGCGTTTCCATCATCCTGGACGCCGCGTTCAACCATACGGCGTGGGACGCGGAACTGGGCGAGCTGGGCGCGCAGTTGTTCGGTGGCGACGCGACACAGGAAATCCGCAACGTCGAAGCGCGGTTCTATTCGCAGGTGAACGATTACTGCCAGCGCGCGTCCGGCGCGGGCAATATCGCCGTCGCGCCCGACCGGGGCGATTTCGGCAAATGGAACGACGTGTACGACGTGTTCTTCGGCCGCTATGCCGCGCTCGTCTGCCAGAACCCGGCCGACAACGGCAACTACAACAACGAGGGCGACTGGTTCGACTACGTGAATAACTGGGACGAGATCACGCGGGGCGTCTGGTATTACTTCTCCGAATACATCCCCTACTGGCTCGGGAGGACCGGCCATTCGGCCGGCACGCCGCCCGAGGATTCGTGGAAGGGCATCGACGGCCTGCGCGCCGATTTCGGGCAGGGCCTCCCGCCGCAGGCGTGGGAATACATCATCAACAAGGCCCGCCACATCAAGTGGGATTTCGTGTTCATGTCCGAATCATTGGACGGCGGCGCGCCGACGTACCGGTCCAACCGGCATTTCGATATCCTGAACGAGAACATCGTGTTCGCGTTGCAGGGCGCGACGACGGCCACGGCCTATCGCGACATCATGGAAGGCCGCCGCAACGCCTATGGCCAGGGACTCGTGCTGCTGAACTCCGTCTCGCACGACGAGGCGAACTACAGCGATCCGTGGGAGGCCCTGATCCGCTTCGCCGCCAACAGCGCCGTGGACGGGTCGCCGATGATCTTCTACGGGCAGGAACTGGGCATCAGCGGGACCTGGGGATTCAGCCAGTACGAACTCAACTTCGGCAAATACATCCCGCACTTCAAGAAGTACAACTCGATGGATCCGATCTGGAACGACGCCGATTTCGGAAACGACCAGCTCTTCCCCGTCTATGCGGGCATCAACCGCGCGCGGCATCAGAGCCCCGCGCTCCGCAGTTCGAACCGCTTCTACCTGAACCAGACGGGCGGCGGCGGACCGCAACAGAAACTGCATTCCGTCGGCAAATACGAATACGGCGGCGGATCGCCCGCCACGAACGACGTCGTGCTCGCGTTCGCGAACCTCGACCGATGGAACACGCAGTCCGGCAATTTCGACGTCAACATCGATCACAACGGCCAGAACCTGTTCGGGATCAAGCCGGAACGCTGGTACAATGTGAAGAACATCGCGGCCTATACCAACATCGATCCCGACCGGAACGAGCGGTGGGTGTGGGTGGACGGCGACGATCCGGCGCCGCGGAGCGGTACCAACATCCTGGACAACGGCGTCTTCGTATCCATCAACCGCGTGCCGCAATCCGTCGGGGAATGGGAAAGCAATCCGTACGAGGCGCAGTACCTGAAGCTGTTCGACGTGACGCCGCCGCCGGCCCCGTCCGCGCCGTCGAATATCACCGCCAAGGCCTACACGCTGACGAACGAGGTCGAATTCAGTTGGCTGGCGTCCGATTTCGAGGGCATCGAGGGCTATCGCCTGATCATCGGCACGACCGAAGGCGGCAACGACCTCTTCGACGGCGATGTGGGGAATGTGTTAAGCTACCTCATCGGCGGGCCGGCGTATGACCAGATCTTGTACGCGCAGGTCATCCCGAGCAGCACGGCGGGCATCACCGGCACGCCGAGCACGGTCAGCAGCGGCGTGATCCCGCTCGACCCGATGGGGGATTACGACGCTGACGGGATGCGCAACTGGGCGGAGGATCTGGCCGGGACCGATCCGCTGTCGGCGGCCTCCGTGTTCAAGGTGGTCAGCGTGTTGACCTCGACGGGCCAGACCAACCGATGGATCGAGGTGGCCACGGAACCGGCGCGGCTGTATACCGCCTATTTCTCGGACAACGCGCTTTCGAACGGCATGCCGTGGTTCGTCTTTGCCAATCCGGCGAACGGCATCGGCACGTGGCTGGAGACCAACACTGTTGCCGCGACGTTCACCTTCGTGGACGATGAAACGGCGGACACGACCGGCCGCCCGCCGGCGGACGGACGACGCGTGTACCGGATTCAGGTGGAGATGCCGTAGCCCATTCATGCACATCGGAACGGGCCTATTTCTCTTCGGAGCGCGCCTGTGTCCCGATCCCGATTCCCGGGTCGGGAGCGGGATCAGGCGCAGGACACCGAATACTGCGGCTGGTTCCGCCTCTTTCGCCTTCGCAACCCTTCACCTACATGAATGGAGCGGAACACAGCCGCGCTCCAAGGCAGGTCAACGGGAGCGAATGCCCCGAGAATTTTCATGACGTCCCAAACCCGGATAAGGCATGCTTCGCGTGATTATGTCACGTCCGGCAAAGCTACAGCAAGGCACGATGCAAACGCAGTTCTGATATGAAAGCATTAGTATTCGACGGTTCACTGAAACTCGAAAGGAAATACCCCCCACCCCAACCGCCGAGCGGTTGGGCGCTGATACGAGTGCTGAAAGCGGGGATCTGCCGCACGGACCTCGAACTGACCAAGGGTTACATGGGTTTCAGGGGCGTGCTGGGTCACGAATTCGTCGGCGTGGTCGAGACGTGTGATGACGCGTCGTGGATCGGACAACGCGTCGCCGGCGAAATCAACGCCGCCTGCGGTCATTGCGACTGGTGTAAGCGGGGTCTCGGGCGTCATTGTCCCAACC
Source organism: uncultured Verrucomicrobiota bacterium (assembly GCA_964425945.1). Classification (GTDB taxonomy): domain Bacteria; phylum Verrucomicrobiota; class Kiritimatiellia; order SLAD01; family SLAD01; genus CAYRPR01. Next base: position 2,776 of record CAYRPR010000330.1, read on the forward strand.
GCACCGTCCTCGGCATCCTCAATCATGACGGCTGTATGGCCGAATACTGCATCCTGCCGGTGGAGAACCTGCATCGGATTCCGGACGACATGAACAATGACACAGCGGTGTTCACCGAACCCGTATCCGCGGCGTTTGAGATTCATGAACAGATGTCGATTACGGGGAAGGAAACCTGCATCGTACTCGGCGACGGCAAGCTGGGGATTCTGTGCGCGTGGGCGTTGTGCACCACGGGCGCCGATGTGACGCTCGCGGGACGTCATAACGCCAAACTCGAGCGGGCGAAGTGGAACAGCCTGCGGACCACGCGCGATGTTGATTCCTTGAAGCCTGCGGATATCGTGGTGGACGCGACCGGCTCCGAAGCCGGATTCATGCAGGCCGTCTCGCTGTGCAAGCCGAGGGGTACGCTGGTATTGAAATCCACGGTCGCCGCCTCGTCGCAGATCAATCTCGCTCCCGTTGTCATCAATGAGATCACGATCTTGGGTTCCCGATGCGGTCTGTTCAGCCGGGGCCTAGCGGAAATGGCGCGGCACCGCTTCCCGCTCGACCGCCTGATCGACGGCCGCTATCCGCTGGACGACTCCCTGACCGCCTTTGACCGGGCCTCCGAGCGCGGCGTCCTGAAGATCCTCCTCGACATCGCCTGACCGACGCTCCGCGGGCAGCCCTCCGAGGAGGGGAAATCTGAGAGAGAGCCCCTCCTTGGGAGGGGTACGCGAAGCGGGG
>CAYRPR010000331.1:0-3507 GCA_964425945.1 uncultured Verrucomicrobiota bacterium
GCCAGTCCGGCGGTTCCCGCCTCATAGACGGGTTCCGACAGGAGGCCCAGGCCCGGCCCGGCCCCATGCACCACCGCAAGCTCGTGGTTGGACCGGACGATGAGAGCGGGGGGATGACCCGCGGTCGCGCACTCCAGGCAGCCGGTATCGGCATGGTAAACCACATGAACGGCCGTCGCGAAGTAGCCGGCGTCCACGCCGATGAACTTTTCCACACAGTGACTCAACCAATCAAGATAGGCCGCCGGTTGACCGATGCGTTCGCCGCCCTCCTCCCAGAGCGCGCGCAATTCCATGGCGTACAAGGCGGATGCCACGCCGTGTCCCACAATATCGGCCACGAAGATGGCGTACCGGTCTTCATCCAGGCGCTCGATACGATAGAAGTCGCCGCCCACCTGATCATGGGGCGCATAGCGTATGCCCAGACGAATGCGGGAGTCCGGACGGACTTGTATGCCCACGGCGTCGCGCTGAACAATACGCGCGCGATCGAGATCCTCAAACGTGGACGACAGGTCCCGAAAGACTTCGATCCCGCCGATTACCGCGCCGTTCTCGTTGCGCAGGGGCGCCACCGTGACCTCCACCGGTATGCGCCGCTGATCCTGCCGCTGGGCGAAAATGAGGCGCGGCTGGCGGCTGGCCTTGCCGGTTACAATGGCGCGGTGCAACGGGCAGTACTCCTGCCCGCATAGCAGGCGGCCGTCCTTGTCGATATGGCAGAGGATGTTATCCCGGCAGAAACGACCGACCACTTCAACCCGGGTCCAGCCCGTTATGCGTTCCGCTGACCGATTCCAGAATACGATGCGACGGTCCAGATCCGTGATGTACACGCCGTCCGGGATGTTATCGAGAATCGATTCCGTTCGAATGGCGGACAGTTCCAGTGACAAATTGGATGCGGTCGTATCCATGGGTCATCACAACCTGTACATAATAGACAATAGGACCTGACGCCCCGGCATGATATCGGAATCCGTTCAACGGCGCGGAAATCAGCAATTCCATTACGTGATCATACCCGATCACGACGACGAAACTCGCTGGGCAACAGCCCCGCTGATCGTAATCCGTTTATTTCCAGGTGTTGGAAGCATTGAGTATCGCGATTTCCAATCATTGGAAATGCGCGCCGGGGGCAAGGTTATCCACAAAGTGCCTGTCCCTGCACACCGTTTTCCGCATTGCGCCTGGATTCCAAACCATTAGCATAAGCGCCCGATATGAAGCCTCATCGATCCGAGCGAACGGTATGGTTGCTCCGTCATGGCATGCGCCAGGATTTTGCGCAGGCGGACTGGGCTCGCACGGCCGAGCGTCCGCACGACCCGCCGCTCTCACCGGATGGACGGCGACAGGCCGAAGATACGGGCCGTTTCTTGATCGATAAGGAGATAGAGGTGATATACGCCTCTCCATTTCTCCGGGCGGTGGAAACGGCGGGCGTCATTTCGGACATGCTGAAGAAACCGATCCGTATCGAGAACGGGTTATGCGAAGTCTACAATCCGGATTGGTTCCCCCGGGAACCGGATTTCATCGCGCCGGCCGAACTACAGAACCGGTTTTCGCTGATCGATCTCGACTATGAGCCCCGCGTATTTCCGCGCTTTCCCGAGCTCGACTCACGGGATGACCTGATGCAACGCTGCCGGCGGACCGTGGAGGTTCTGTTGCGTGACGCCTGGTCGAGCGCGCTATGGGTTGGACACGGCGCGTCGATCGGTGGCGCGGCGAAAGCGCTCACCGGCAACGGCTCCGAGGCCTGCGTCCGCATGTGCGGACTGACCGCCTGGCGCGGCGGGCCCGGATGCTGGACGCGGCTCTACTCCGGCGTGGACCACCTGTCCATCACGGAGGATGAACTGCGGTTCCACGCTTGAGTGAGGGGTCGGAGTTTTACAGAGGACGCACTTTGGTCGCGCAGGGTCCCTTGCGGCCTTCCCCAACCTCGAATTCGACCGAGGCGCCCTCCTGAAGGGTTTCACCCTGAACTTCCGAGTGGTGAACAAACAGGTCCTTTCCGTTGTCCTGCTCGATGAACCCGTAACCCTTTTCGCGATTGAACCATTTCACTTTGCCTGTGGCCATAACCGTCTCCAGTGCGTTGTACTTGAACTCCGACCCGCGCACACCTTACAGGGCGCCGCGAAAAAATACAAAACAAGATTCTGAAAAATCAACGGCCGGGAAAATCGGAAAAACTGGACAGGATGATCGCCTTACGGGATGATGCCCCGTGGCGACATGAAAAAAGTGTTCAGCTCGCGGAATCTGACCGAAGTGGATTTTGTCAAATCCCTGCTGGAGGCGGAGGGGGTCGAGGCGTTTCTCAGGAACGAGCACAGCGCCCATACCGCCGCGGCCGGCTTTGGGTTCGCCATGGCGTTCGCCTGGCCGGAACTCTGGGTGGCGGACGAACAGGTCCAGGCGGCTTCCGAGATTGTCAGCCGGTTCAAATCCGATCGAGGGGATTTCATCGAGCCGGCGCCATGACGTAGTGGAGGGCGGAGGGATGAAACCTGAAGCCTTGTCTGTGAAACCGGGCGCTTGGGCGCGCCGACTGCCCCGCACGTGCGGGGCGCTCCAAGGAGGAAGAACAACCCGGGCTTCGGAGCGCGGTTGTGTCCGACGAAGGAGGACCAGCCGCAGGCGATCGGTCTCATGGCATTCGCCGGACTGAAACGGCTCGACGGATCTCGCCGTAGTTCCGAAACCCGGACGGCCCGTTTCAAGCCCGCCTCTCACCACTTAGAGCAGTTCGGCAAAGATACGATCGCTGACGAACAGGCCTCGTTCCGTCAGGCGCAGTCGGGATCCGTCGAATTCCAAATACCCCAACGCGGCAAAATCCCGGATGGGTTGCTCGCAGAGTTGTTCATAATCATAGCCGGTTACGGATGAGAATGCGTCGCGGGGTACGCCGTCCAACTGGCGCAACCACATGACCAGCGCCTCCCGCGCCCGCGCCTCCGGTTCCAGCCGCTCCTCGAAATCCCGGGATGAGCCGCCGTTCAGCCACGCGTCGCAGTAGCGGCGGATGCTTCGGACATTGCCGTATCGCGCGCCGGACCAATGAGAATGGGCGGACGGCCCGCATCCGATATACTCGCCGTGACTCCAATACAGCAGATTGTGCGACGATTCGCGACCCGGTCGTGCAAAATTGGATATCTCGTAGTGTTGGTAGCCCGCTTGCTCCAGTCGATCCCGCGCCAGCCGGTATTGATCCAGTTCCTCGTCGTCACCCACTTCGCGCACATAGCCGCGTTTGCGCATCCGTGTCAGCGGCGTGCCCTCCTCGAACATCAGGCAGTAGCAGGCGACATGTTCCGGCCCGAGTTCAATCGCGCGTTCCACGTCCGCGCCCCATATCTCGATGCTTGAGCCGGGCACGCCGTAGATCACATCAATATTGATGTTCTCAAATCCGATTTCGCGGAGCAGGGCATATCCCTCAACGGCTTCGTCGGCGGTATGGATGCGGCCGTCGTCGACGGC
>CAYRPR010000332.1:0-3491 GCA_964425945.1 uncultured Verrucomicrobiota bacterium
CCGGGCCGGCAGCTTCGTCGTTCGCCAGTGGGGCACCAAGTTCGTTCCGGGCGTCAACGTCGGCATGGGCCGCGATTACTCGATTTTTGCGCTGAAAGACGGCGTGGTGGAATTCGACAAACACGGGAAACGCGTCAATATCCGCGAGACCGTGACCGCCTGAACCGACCTTCAGAACCATCCCGGAAAGGCGAGCGATCCGCTCGCCTTTTTTTATTCGATCGCGCTATCCTGTTGAATTCATGAAGACCATCACCTTCAAGGACCAGGTCCAGATCCAGGTCTCCGCCGGCAACGGCGGTAACGGCTGCGCGGCCTTCCGCCGCGAAAAGTACGAGCCGTACGGCGGTCCGGCGGGCGGTGACGGAGGGCCCGGCGGCGACGTGTACCTGCTCGCGAGCAAGGACGTGGATTCATTGCTGGACCTGTACTATCAACCCCTGCAACGCGCCGAACACGGCGATCACGGACAGGGCAAACAGTGCACGGGGCGCAGCGGCGCCGACCTGCATATACGCGTGCCCTGCGGCACGCAGGCGTTCAACCGGGATTCCGGGGATTTTCTCGGCGAAGTCATCCGCGACCAGGATTCCCTGCTCCTGGCCAAGGGCGGACGCGGCGGATGGGGCAACATGCACTTTGCAACGCCGTCGCATCAGGCGCCTCGCGAATGCACACCCGGCGAAAAAGGCCAAAGCCTGAAAGTCCGCCTCGAACTCAAGGTAGTCGCCGATATCGGCCTGGTCGGCTATCCAAACGCCGGCAAGTCCAGCCTGTTGCGCAAGCTGACCGGCGCGCGCCCCAAGATCGCGGCCTACCCGTTCACCACGCTGAACCCGATCATCGGCACAATGCAATTCGACGACTTCAAGACTCTGCGCATCGCCGATATCCCGGGACTCATCGACGGCGCGCACGAGGGAGTGGGACTCGGACACGACTTCCTGCGGCATATCGAGCGATCACGGTTCCTCCTGTTTGTCATCGATATGGCCGGCGTGGACGGACGGCATCCCGCCGACGATTATCGTAACCTGTGCAACGAATTGAAGTGGTACAGCGCGGAACTGGAATCCCGCTCCGCGCTCGTGGTCGCCAACAAGATGGATATCCCCGAATCACGCGAGCGGCTGATCGAATTCGTCGAGCGCACCGGCGTCACGCCGCATGAACTATCCGCGGAAACCGGCGATGGAATATCCACATTGAAAAACAAACTATACGATCAGTTCTATGGCTCATCCGCCAACGCTTGATTCATGAAATACACCCGAATAGTCATCGCCCTCCTGCTCGCCACGCTTGTGGCGGCGGACGCGCGCGATCTGAAACTGGCCGACGGGGACCGCATCCTGATCATTGCGCCGCATCCGGAGAAGGCCGCGCTGGCCTGCGCGGGCGTGATACAGCGCGCAAAGGCACAAGGACTGCCCGTGCGCGTGGTATCTTTGACGCACGGCGAGAACAGCTCGTGGTCGTTCTCCGTGTATCGACGCCCTCCGATCGTCACGCCGCGCGCCGTAATCAACATGGGCATCGCGCGGGGCGAAGAGGCCGTCGCATCCGGACGCACGCTGGGGCTTGAGCCGGATGAAATCATCTTTCTCGGCTATCCGGATTCGGGATTGATGGAACTGTGGCGGGCGTACTGGGGTAAGCGGCCCGCGTACCGCGGCATCCTCAGCCGCGCCACCGAGCCGCCCTACGAGAATGTGTACCGGTCCGGCGCGCCGTACCGCGGAGAATCCATCCTGCGCGACTTGATCTTGTTCCTGCGCGTGTTTCAACCCAGCCGCGTCTTTGTGCCCCACCCCGCCGACCGCGATCCGGACCATCAGGCGGCGTACCTGTTCACCCGTATCGCGCTGTGGGAACTGGAAGGCCGGTTGAGCGCGGAGCTATGGCCGTACCTCATCCACGAATCGTCGGGCGCGCGCCGGGACGTGACGTGGCATGAGATGCAGCTGACGCCGGCGGAACAACGTCGCAAACGCGCCGCCATCGAGGCGTATCGCACGCTGCTGTCGCAGAATCCCGACTTCCTGTACTCCTTCTTCCGCGGCCGGGAACGTTTCGGGGATTTCGAAACCGCGCAACTGTCATCCGACCCGATTCCGCTCGACCCCGACGATCAGGATAAGGAGCCGCCGGGCGAATTGACCGAAAGTGAACGCGAGGATTACGTGGGGATCCGCCATCGAACCGTACACGTGGAAAGCAATGCCGTGGTCATGGCCGTGACGCTCACGCGCCCGATCCCGCGCCGGACCAGCGCGATGCTGTATCTGTTCGGGTATCGCCCGGATGTCGATTTTGAGCTAATGCCCAAGTTGCAGATCCGGTTGGGCATCAATACTCAGCGGGTGTACAACAAGAACCGGCTCGTACTGACGGATTCCATCGAGATATCCCGGGATGAGGAACGCATAACCATCCGCGTGCCGCTGGATCGCCTGAACCATCCGTCGCGCATTCTGACCGCCGCGCATACCTACATCGGCGATGTCCCATTGGATGCCGCACCCTGGCGCGTGCTCGAACCGGGCGCGTACGACCACTAGCGGTGGAAATCCCCGGACGATTCGGGCTGATAGAGAACCTTCTCTATGCTAATGCGACGGATACCGGACGGGACCGGCCACTCAACCACATCGCCTTCCGCATAGCCCAGAACCGCCGTACCGATCGGAGCCAGCACGGAAATGGCCCCGGAAGAGATATCCGCTTCATGGGGAAATACCAGCACATACGTCATCTCCTCGGACGAGTCGATATCGCGAAGCACCACTTTGGAATTCATGGTGACGACAGCCGGCGGCACATCCTGGGGCGGCACCACCTTGGCTTTTGCAATTTCTCCCTGGAGCGCAACCAGATCCTTGCGAGAGCGATCGCCGAACTCCTCGGCAACCGCCACAAGCTCTTCCAGCCTCTTTCTGTCGAATTCTGTGATGAACAGTTGTCGCGCACTCATGATTCACTCCTTCGCCTGTATTTCATTATATCGCAAACGGTCGATCCGGTCGACACGAAAACACTACGAAAAAGCGAAAGGCCGGGGCACATGCCCCGGCCTTTCCAGGCGAAATATCCGTCGGCCCTACGCCCGCGTACGGCCGGCGACGCCGCGCGTCTTCTTCGTAATCGTGACGGCCTTATTCTTGGGACGCAACGAGCGGACGGCCTTGCCGGCCTGCCACATTTCGGAGTTGCCGATATCGGCCAGTTCCTTGGCGAGCAGGTCCTTGTAGTTCTTCTTCTTGCTGACGTCGAGCACGCGCTTTGTTTCCTTGCCCGCCTTGACGGACTGGTACAGCTTGCGGAACACCGGCAGGGTCGCCTTCTTGAATCGGGGCTTCCAGTCCAATGCGCCGCGCTGGGCGGTCATTGAGCAGTTGGCGTACATCCAGTCCATGCCGTTCTCGTCCACCAGCCGGATCAGGCTTTGTGTCAGCTCTTCGACCGTCTCATTGAACGCTTCGCTCGGCGAG
>CAYRPR010000333.1:0-3467 GCA_964425945.1 uncultured Verrucomicrobiota bacterium
GAGGCAATGTTCTAAATCTCTTTTTTATCGATCAATTTCTTGAAGTAATCGATCGTCTGCAACAGCCCCTGCTCGAGATCCATAACCGGTTCCCATCCCAGCAACGACCGGGCCTTGCCGATATTGGGCTGGCGGATCTTCGGGTCGTCCACGGGCAGAGGCCGGAACTCGATCTGTGAGTCGCTTTGGCACAACCGCCGGATCACCTCGGCAAATTGCAGGACGCTCATCTCCGTCGGGTTCCCGATATTAACCGGCTCGTGATGATCCGTCATGGCCAGCCGGTAGATGCCCTCGATCAGATCGGACATGTAACAGAAGCTCCGCGTCTGACTGCCGTCGCCAAACACCGTCATCGGCTCGCCCTTGAGCGCCTGTGTGATGAAAGCGGGCACGACCCGTCCGTCGTTCGGACGCATACGCGGCCCGTACGTGTTGAAGATCCGGACAATCCGGGTGTTGACGCCGTGATAGCGGTGATACGCCATGGTCATCGCTTCCGCGAAACGCTTGGCCTCATCGTACACGCCGCGCGGCCCGATCGGATTGACGTTGCCCCAGTACGATTCCGATTGCGGATGCTCCAACGGATCGCCGTACACTTCGGATGTGGACGCGATGAAGAAGAGCGCGTTCTTCGCGCGCGCCAAGCCGAGTGTCTTGTGCGTGCCGAGCGCGCCGACCTTCAGCGTCTGGATCGGTAGTTCCAGGTAATCGATCGGGCTGGCCGGCGACGCAAAATGGAATATGTAATTCACCTCGCCGGGCAGATAGATGTATTCCGTCACATCGTGTTCGATGAAACGGAACCGTGAATTACCGGCCAGATGCTCGATATTGGCGACATTGCCCGTAATCAGGTTGTCCAGCGCGATGACGTCGTGGTCGCGGTTCAGCAGGTAATCGCAAATATGCGAGCCGAGAAATCCGGCGCCGCCCGTAACCACCGATACCGGTCTCTTCTTGCCGTTCTTAGCCATATGTGCAGCGTTCCTCCGTCCTGAAAGGGAGGCACGATGTCATATCGGGGAGGCGATGTACAAGCGGAAAGCGGTCGCCCGGCGCCGGTCAGTTCAGCGCCATGTAGGGATAAAACTCGCCGACGAACGACGAAACCAGATCGTGGTGGGATTTTGAGTCGGGCGGCCGATGGCCCGAGACGGAGATGTAGGCCCACCGGTGCGCGCGGTTGAAAAAGATGCGGTCCGTGGCCATCCAGTACATACGCTGGAGATGCGATGGCGTTTCGCGGCCCTTGCCGACAAACCAGTAGGCATAGTAACTGGTGAACTCGTGCTGGGTTCCGTCCGGCGCCCGCACGTTACGGTGCAGATCGAGCACCATGACGCCCAGCTTGTTGCGGCCGGGTATCGGCACGCTGATGGTTTCGGACTTTGTGATCGTCTGCCCCTGGCCGGTCAGACAGAGCTGAGGTCGGTGGATGCTGGAACGGTCGGCGCCGCTCAACACGATGGACGCCAGCACCATCTGGCCGGAGGGGTGACGGAAGCGCTTCTTCAGGATGATGGTGTCGGACGGGAGAATACGGCGCTCGTCGAGGCTCATCCCGTACAGCTCGTGTCCGCAATCCGGACAGACGTTCGGATCCGCCAGGTCGGTGGCCAGATATTCGCGCTGATGGTTCGGGTTCTGGCAATAGCGCAGTTCGGCGCCTTCCCAGTCGCCGATGCGGTCCGGCAATTCCACGCGGATGCCCGCCTCGTTCGTCAGGTTGACGTCGACCGTGTAGGCCAGCGCGAGCGAGGTGAGGGCCATCAACGCGATGACGATGACGTATGGTTTAAGTTGGCGGCTTTCCATTGTGCGTAGGCCTCTTTGTAGTTCACGTTCAATAGCATGCCGATGCCCACCATAAGGAAGATGGCCACCGCAAATACAATATACCCGGAATAATCATGATATAAAGTGGTCGCGATGCGTTCGCCGAATGCCTCGGCCACCAACGCGATCGTCGTGATACGCGCCGTGTTCCCGATGATGGCCAGCGGGATCGCCGACAGGAACAGGATCCATTGCTTGATCAGACCCTTCTGCGTGAAATAGGCGTACACCGCCGTCAACGCCGTCAAGGCCAGTAGGGACCGGATGCCGCTGCACGGATCCGCCACGTCGAAATTGAACCCGCCGCCCGCCATCGAATAGATCGCCGAGCCGGAACGTTCCGCCTCGATGCCCAGTCCGTTGACGATCGCCACAGCGCCCGCCGCGGAGAAGATGCGCAACGGAAAGGTTACCACGTCGAGAAAGTTGAGCGGGATGCAGAAGATCAAGTAACTGCATGGGAAGATCAACCGCTTGGCAACCTGCCAACCATACAGGTAATAGGGCAATGCCCACAGAAAAAGGATCAGCGCAGCCAGCGACAGACGCGTCTGCTGGCCTTTCGCCCCCATCCAGTGCATGAACAAAGCCATCACGACGAGAGCCAAGCCGGCCCGGCTTACGGACTTTGGGGCCTCGGCCAAGTCATGGCGCTTCATCCAGACCACGACAACGGATACTACCGGAATGAGCCAGCCGTGAGAATAATCTGCCCCGCCGAAGCCTTCCGTGTACTGCCAGAAATAAACCATCCACAGGAACGCCGAACGCGAATAGGTCTCGATCGCCGTCGTATTGCCCTGGAAGTGGAACAACACATACACCATGCCGGCGATGACCGAAACCAATCCGATACGGATCAAGTCCGGTGTTGTAAGCACCGCCAGATGCCAGCGCTCATTCCAGAATCTGATATCAACAGTGTTCACAGGTCGCTACGGCAGGTTAGTAGGCCAATATATTCAGAATAGGGCAGAAATCAAAGCGTTTTGGTGATAAACTCCACCAATTCCCCCATATTGGCCACACGGTAATCGGCTTCCGTTTCCTTTATCTCATCACGCACAAGCACGGTCCGGCACCCGGCCCTTTTCCCGGCCAGCACGTCCTTTTCATTGTCGCCGATCATCCAGGACCGGCCCAGATCCAAATTGTGTCGTTCCGCCGCTTTCAGCAGCATGCCCGGATTCGGTTTCCGGTCCGGGTCCTCGTTCGTCGTGGCCGTAGCGACCAGGATATCCAGAATATCCAGCCCTTGTTCACGCATCCGCGCCAGCAGATGGTCATGAATCTGATCGAGTGCGGCTCGGTTCATTATACCCAAGCCCACCCCTCGCTGGTTCGTCACAATCACCGCCACATATCCCCGCTTGCGCGCGCAACGCAGAGCGTCAAGGAATTCCGGCAGGACGTGAAAATCCTCCAGTCGCTCGACATAGCCGGGACCCGGCGATTGATTTACAATCCCGTCCCGGTCAAAAAATACGCAAGGTTTGGACATAGTAGACGCCCTTCTGCTCAAAAACCCTGAAACTATCCGCGCGGTCGCCGTCAGGCAAACGCAAAAACGGAGGGGACGGAGAAATAGTTGCTGATTTTTGCATTTTTTGTTGGAAATCGGGCGC
>CAYRPR010000334.1:0-3443 GCA_964425945.1 uncultured Verrucomicrobiota bacterium
CCGATCTTGCGCTCGCGAACAACACCCTCCTTGTCGATGATCACCATATTGGGGATGGCCGCGACGAGATAGTCATCGGAGATGTCATCCCGGTCGATGCCGACCGGGTACTTGAGCTCGTACTGCTCGACGATCCGGCGAACCTTTTCTTCCATGGCCGGTGAATCGGTACTGAGCCCGATGATCACCAGTTTGTCATCCGCAAACAAATCGTCCAACTCGCGCATCGACGGCAGGGCGCGTATACAGGGGCCGCACCACGTCGCCCAGAAGTCGATCACCACGACCTTGCCCGTCAGTTCCGACAGGCGGAGCGATTCGCCGTCCAGCAGGGTCAACTCGAAATCCGGGGCAGGATTCCCCGGCAGCGTGTCCGCCTCCTCGGACCCCATGTCGGGCATGTCGAACAGGGCGTCCAGATCCTCAACCTGCTCCACATCCGATCCGGGCTCCAGGACGAACAACTCGTCGGCGAGCGGCGTGTTGATATCCAGTTGTGTGATTTCGTAAGTGATGCGCATATTGCGCAGATAGTTGAGCAGGTCCTCGAGCATTTCTTCAGGCAGACCGGCCATTTCGCCGAGGTCGATCTCCTCGAGCGGTTCCGATTCGATGCGGCGGATGATGGCGCTCTCCTGGTCGATCCATGCCTTGAAATGCGGCATCGGAAAGTCCTCGGCGGCCTCCTCCATGTTCAGCCGTACGACCCAGCAGAGCCGGTCGCCCAATGTCTCGTCCGCCAGAACCTCGATGAGGGTGGACTGCAGTTTCTCGCGCAGCGTCGCCCCGATATCGGCGGCGATCAGCGCCCGTTTGTCGGGGAAGATGCTTTCGAGGACCGGCGCCAGCGGTTCCAGCGAATCCTGCAGATTCCCCTTCGCGTCGAACCGCGTATAGCGATTCAGGCCGGGCAACAGGGCGGAAACGGCCGCGCCATCGGACGAGACAACGAAGTGCTCGCTCTTCAACAACAGGCGGTCGGGTTTCCGGTAGATGAATTCCAGTTGGGCGTCATGCGTCTCGCTTTCGCCTTCCTGCGCCAGCGAGAAGGTCCAGGCGCCCTGCTCGCGAATGGATTCGATCGTTTCAAGGCGATCGGCCATGCGCGAAATCAATTCGTCGACGGACAGGGGGGCCGTTTCCGGGCGCGCCGGGTATGGAAACAGGAGTGTGAGAACGAGAACGGCCGGCAGGATTTTCTTCATGTGACGCCCTTCCGTAAATGAGTATTGTAAGTCCGGTGCTGTTTGATATAGGAAAGACATACCTTTGCGGAAGGCATAAATCAATCCGGTAATGCCGGTGCGCGGGATATGAAGGATACAACCCCTACACGATTTGCGGTGGGTATCGATTTCGGCGGCACATTCGTCAAGATGGCGCTGGTGGACGATACGGGTCGGATCCGGGCCCGGCGCCGGATTCCGACCGGCGGTCTGGCGGATCGACACGCCTGGATGGATGTCATGGCCGGCGGCATCGCCGACCTCAAGGCCGAGGGCTGTCCCGATCCCGACGCCAAACTGGCCGGTGTGGGTATCGGCGTGCCGGGTTTCGTCGATTATCAGCGGGGTCATATCTACGAACTGCCCAATGTTCCTGGATGGAACAACGTCCCGCTGGCGTCCTGGATGGAGGAGCGGTTGGGATTGCGTGTGCGGGTCGATAACGACGTAAATGTGATGGCCGTCGGCGAGGGTACGTTCGGCGCCGGGCGCTCCTACCAACATGCCGTCTTCGTTACGCTCGGCACGGGCGTCGGCGGCGCGTTGCTGATCAACAATCGGCTCTATCGCGGCGCCTATTCCATGGCGGGCGAAATCGGGCACATGTCGATCGACATGAACGGCGTGCGGTATCCGATGGGACGCGGAGGACTCGAGCAGTACGCGGGTAACCGCCGCATCGTGGAGCGGGCCTTGCGCGAACTGGACGCCGGCCGCGCATCGCTCCTGAATGACTTGTGCGGCGGCGACCGCGCTCGCATCGACCCGAAACTGATCGAGCAGGCCGCCGAGCAGGGCGATGCGCTGTCCATCGAGATCTACGACTTCGTGGCCGATTGCCTGGCGGCGGCGTTCGCATCCGTGACCTATCTGCTCCAGCCGCAGGCGTTCATCATCGGCGGCGGGATTGGCATGAGTGGACCGATCCTCTACGATCCGCTGCGGCGGCACTTGTCGGAGCGGCTGAGTCCCCATTTCGCGGAGCGCGTGGAGATCAAGAAGGCCGTGCTGGGCAACGACGCGGGGGTGATCGGCGGCGCGACGCTGGTGTTTCTCGAATAGGCGGCTCAAAACCCCAGCGGATACTCGCGGAAGTTCTCCCTGGGATTTCCGTCAATGCGCAGGATGGCGATCGGGCGGTCGGGGCCGTCGTGAACCACATGATACAGCGTGAAATCGCGCTCCGCGTTCAGCCGTTCGAGTTCCCGCGTATCGCCGACGAGGGCCGATCGCATGGCCTTCTCGAAATCCTTTGCGACGAAGAAGCGGGCGAAGCCGTCCTCCTCCTTGTAGGCCCGCCAGGCGGTCAATCCCCACATGACGGTCCCATCGTCCGGATCGGCGACGTACAGCGTCGTACGATTGATGAAACTCAGCCGGTCGAGGGTACGGATGGCCTCATGCAGGTCGGTCGGGACATGATGGCCGGGCGGTTTGTCGAATGAGCGCACATAGTCCGCAATGCGCGGTTCGATCAGTTCCATCTGTTCGAGCGCGACTTTCTTGAAGACGGAGGCTCGATGGATCTGGACCGTATGATTGACAAACGCGAAGGCCGCGACCATGACGGACATCCCGGTAACGATGCCGATCAGGCACCAGGAATACCGGGTATACGCCGACCGCGCGGCCTGGGCGGTTTCCGGTTCCGGGCCGGCGCCGCGCAAGGCGACCACGGCTTTGACGATTTCGTGCACACCGAGGACGATGGTCAGCGCCAGCCCAATGGCCGCCAGCGACAGGCAGGAAAAGAACAGACCGTAAAGCACGGCTTCCACCCGCGGACCGAAAATATCCCAACCCAGCATCCCGTTGAAGATTCCGAGTACGGAAAGCACGGCGGCTAGAACGAGAAGGATGGCGGTGATCAGCACCGCGAGAGTCAGTAGCTTGATCCGTCTGTTCATGCCGTGCCGTGGTCGGAGACAGGCCCGGTTTACGGTTGTTTCAACGATGCGATCGCCTCATCCACATTCTCGAAGATTTTCAGCCGTTTACCCAGGCCGAGCAGGTCGAGGGTCTTGACGATCTTGTGGTTGAGACAGGCCAGCACGATATTGCCCATGTTGATCAGGGCGGAGCGGTGCAGGGAGGCCAGCAGGCCGATGCCCTTGCTGTTCATGTAGGAGAGATTCCTGCAGTTCATGACGATCTTGATGCCGGTCCCCTTGCAGAGGGGGTCCAAGGCCTGTTTGAACTGGTCGAACGTCGCTGAAT
>CAYRPR010000335.1:0-3427 GCA_964425945.1 uncultured Verrucomicrobiota bacterium
GGATCGACATCCGGATTCACCCGGATGGCAATTCGCCCGGTCAAACCCAGCGCACGCGCGCGCTCGGAAATGCGTTCCAATTCGGGTTCCGATTCCACCGTGAAGAAAAGGATGGCCTCCTTCAGCGCATAGTCGATTTCCTCAACGGTCTTACCGACGCCCGCAAATACAATCTTTGACGCCGACACGCCCGCGCGGCGCGCGCGATACAACTCGCCGCCCGAAACGACGTCCACGCCCGCCCCCTCGTCCGCCAGCGTGCGGATCACCGCGAGGTTCGAATTGGCCTTGATGGCGAAACAGATCAGCGGGTTGATCTCGGCCATGGCCCCGGCCAGCGCGCGATACTGCCGCTGAAGATGCGACCGGCTGTAAATGTACAAAGGCGTCCCGTACCGGTCCGCCAGATCGCGAACCGGAATATCCTCGGCGAATAACTCGCCGTTACGATATGCGAATTCCTGTGTCATAATGAATCGGACGGATGGGCATCCGTCCAGCCGTCCAATCGTTCATCAGTCCTTCTTCCTCGCCGCCGCCCGTATGCGCAGGCGCAGGGCGTTCAGCTTGATGAACCCTTCCGCGTCCTTCTGGTTATACGCATCGCTGGCTTCAAACGTGGATATCTCCGGGTCATACAGCGACCGTTCGGCCTTGCGTCCCACGACGGTGCAACTGCCCTTGTACAATTTCAGCCGGGCGGTACCGGTGACCACCGAAGCGGCCTCGTCCATCGCCTTCTGTAGCATCTCCCGCTCCGGCGCGAACCAGAACCCGTTGTATACGAGCTTGGCGTACTGCGGAATCAGCGAGTTGCGCAGATGCATCACTTCGCGATCCATCGTGAGCTGTTCAACGGCCTCGCGGCCGCGATGCAGGATCGTGCCGCCCGGCGTTTCGTACACGCCCCGGCTCTTCATGCCGACGTACCGGTTCTCCACGAGATCGATCCGGCCGACGCCGTGCTTGCCGCCCAGCTTGTTCAGCGTCTGCATGACGCCGAGCGGGTTCATCCGCTTGCCGTTCACGGCCACCGCATCGCCTTTTTCGAAATCAATGACGACTTCCTCGGCCTGATCCGGCGCATCTTCCGGCGAGACGGAAAGCTTGAACATGTCCTTCGGCGGTTCCGCCCACGGGTCCTCGAGGATACCGCCCTCGTAACTGATGTGCAGGAGGTTGCGGTCCATGCTGTACGGCTTCTTCACCGTCACCGGCACGGGGATGTTGTGCTGTTTGGCGTAGTCGATCAGGTCCGTGCGGGACTTGAACTGCCACTCGCGCCACGGCGCGATGATCCGGATGTTCGGTTCCATGGCGTAGGCCGTCACTTCAAACCGGACCTGATCGTTCCCCTTCCCCGTCGCCCCGTGACTGATCGCTTCGGCCTGGTTTTCGCGCACGATCTCGATCATGCGCTTGGCAATGAGCGGACGCGCGATCGACGTGCCCAGCAGGTAACCGGACTCGTACACGGCGCCGGCGCGGATCATCGGATATACGAAGTCGCGCGCGAACTCCTCGCGCAAGTCGTCGATGTAGACCTTTACCGCACCCGAGTTTTTCGCCTTCTCGTCCAAGCCGGTCAATTCCTCCTCCTGGCCCAGATCGGCGGCAAAGGCGATGACGTCGGCCTTGTACTCGTCGATCAGCCACTGAATGATGACGGAGGTGTCCAGCCCGCCCGAATATGCCAATACCACTTTCATTGTCTGTCTGTGCTCCCTCTGAAAAATCCGGTTTAAATGAGGGCGGATTGTATAACCGGATTGAGCCCAAAAGCAAGGATAGGCTCCCGGGCCGCTGTATGGTATGATCAGAGCATGAACACACCGGATATTCTGGTGGTGGGCCTGTCCCTCGCGCTTCAGCGGACGCTGGAATTCGATGTGGTGCGCCCCGGCGAGGTCAACCGGGCGAGGCGCGTCACGCAAACGGCCTCCGGCAAGGGCGCGAATGTCGCCCGGGTCCTGACGGCCCTGGGCGCCCGCCCTACCCTGATCGGATTCAACGGGGGCGACACCGGCCGTGCCGTCGAGACCGACCTGATCGAGGCGCAAATCGCCTGCCGATTGATATCAACCGTTTCGCCGACGCGTATCTGTCAAACGCTCGTCGATACGGCATCCGGACAGGTGACGGAATTGGTCGAGGAATCCGCTATGCCAACGCCGGGCGAATGGGCGGCACTACAAGCCGTGTTCGAATCGGTTCTGACCGAAACGAAATGGTTGATTCTAACGGGCACATTGATTCCGGGAGCGCCGGCGGATCTGTACGCCCGGTTGGCGGAGCAAGCCGGCGGCCAGGATATTCCATGGTTGATCGATTCACAGCAGGACGCGCTGACGGCGTCGCTCAAACATCGCCCGTTCGTCGCCAAGCTCAACGAAGAGGAGTTGGCGGCTACCTGCGGTAAACCGATCGCTAATCAGGATGACCTGATCGCGTCGGCCCGGTCCCTGTTGGACGCGGGCGCGCAGAACGTGCTGGTGACGCGCGGGACCGACGACGCCTGGCTGATCACGCGCGATTCAGCCATTTCATTTCAGCCGCCGCCGGTTACCGCGGTCAATCCCATCGGCAGTGGCGACGCGGTCATGGCGGGCCTGGCCCACGCGTTGTCGCGCGGAAAGGCATTGGACGATGCCGTTCGGCTCGGCATGGCCTGTGGCGCGGCCAATGCGGTGACGCGCTGGCCGGGGTATGTCGAACCGTCAATCATAGCCCACGTGCTCAGATAGCGTGTCAGCGATTCGCTAGTAGATCCTCCTCGTTCCACTCAATGTCCCGCAATATCTTCCCCAGCAAACCGGGGCCAATCACTTCGCCCGAATGTACGGGCACAACGGTCACGCGTCCGTCCGAGTGTTGGAGAAAATGGTGGCTACCCTTTACGCGAATGACTTTGAAACCCGCTCGCTTCAGGATGGAAATCAAATCCTTGCCTTTGAGGCGGGGGCGTTTCGGCATGATCAGACCTCAACGCGCTGAAGACCTACGAATTCCGCCGACTGGGGAGCGCCCTCAACCTCCAGACATAGCTCAATGGCTTCCTTCACCCTCTTCATTAGCGCATCCAATGATTTGGCCTGTGTATGGCAACCTCGTAAGGCGGGAACGACCGCCACGAAATAGCCTTCCGTATCCCGCTCAATGATCACATCAAAGGTGCGCTTCATGGTTATACTCTACCCGCTTTCACGTGGCTGATCAAGCACCGGAAACATGTAATTGAACCAATCCACGAACGCGTCGGCGGCGGCGTTCGAGGATAGGACGGGTATACCACCCAGCGCGCGCACGCGTTCGGCTTCGACCGGCTCGAATACCCGCATGAGGACTTTCGGCCCGGTCGCACCGAGGTACTTGATGACCGCTTCGGTATCCGACACGCGGCGCATGGACGATATAATCAACCGGGCAC
>CAYRPR010000336.1:0-3419 GCA_964425945.1 uncultured Verrucomicrobiota bacterium
CTTCAGCGGATGTGGACACCAGCTTGGCCTGCGTTTCCATCATCTGGGCATAGTCGATGGGGATGATGCTGGGGTTGTCCATATCCACCAGGCCGGTGAAACGGGTTGCGCTGACGATGGGTCCCACGATCAGCGGAATGCCCTTGACGATGACGCGGTCGCCGGGTTTCGCGCCGAGTAGATCGGCCACGGCGTCGGTCATGAACACGCGGTCATGAATATCGTCCGCGTTGTCGATACCCAGCAACGCGCGCAAATCCGCCCGGTGCCGGAGTTCGGCCGCCTCAATCCCCAGAATGCCCTTCAGCGTGACGGGATTGGATCCGTCTGCCAAGCCGATGACGAAATCCGGGTCACCGGGAAACTCGGGGCAGACCCAGTGCCGACTGGTTACGTCGGATTCGCTCCCCCATCGCGCGCGCAGGAGCTCGACGAAGTCGGGATTCATCGTGCCCCAGGACGGCGGATGGTACAGCACGCCGGCATAACCCGGCGACGGAGCGACGAACAGCCGCACAATGCCGCGCTGGGTGTCGAACGAGGCAAAGCAGAGAATGGTAAAGGTCAGCAGAATAATGGTCACGGCGGTCAAGGCCGTACGCAGCGGGCGCCGGCGCATCGTGGAGATGCCCATGCTCATCGCGGCCATGACGGTGTTGAAGCGCGATATGTCCGCCATGTGCACGGTCGTGGTCATGCCCTGCATCGCCTTCAGTTCCACCTCGAATTTCTGCATGATGATGAAAATCACCAGCGATGAAAGCACCACCACGGCGAATCCGAGGAAGATGATGATCGGCGTCTGCGCCACGGCGAAGGCCGGATGCGACAGGTACAGCACTACGAAGGTGATGATGAAGAACGCCGCGAACCACGTCATCTGCTTGTAGATCAATGTGGCGCCGATCAGCAGTCGTTCCAGCGCGAAGGCGAACGGGATGCAGAGCGCCAGAAGCACCAGCACCGCCGCGACCAGATCGTCCATGATCGCGCGCGTATTTTCGTAAACCGGCTGGGCGGACAGCAGGGCCGATGCGGCGAGGGATTCGGCGTGAAGACCGCTGGTCGAGGCAAGCGCGGAATCGTAAAGATCCTCCACGCGACCGTGCAACTCCTCCAGCGAGCTATTCAGGATATCCTTCGAGCGCAGGAGCGCCAGCCGCGATTCGTTCAACCGCCAGATATCCCCGGCGCCCTGATAGGACGGCCGCACATCCAGCCAGTTACCCGTTATCGGGAAGCCCTGCCCGAGCGATTCGTGCATGATCCCGGAATCCAGCGCGCTCGACTCGTTGTTCAATCCGACGGCGGATTTGGCGCCGAAGATCTTCACGTCGTCCACCTTGGTTTCCACGAAGAACGCGACGACACCGTCCCGGGTCTGCACGTAGCCGCGTTCGGAGCGGTCGGCGCCAAGATTCGCATTGCCGATGGCATCGAGCACGGTGGCGTCGTCCGGCCAGAATCGCGGCGGCATCATGTAGAAGCCGCCCCGCGCGCGCACCATGTTCATGATGGATCGCACCGTCTCGCGCGAACGCATGTCGGAGGCGTCGGTTACGACGCCCCGGTCGTCAAACCGCGCGGCGAAGGCCATGGGTTTCGGCTCCGAATCCTCGCGGGGCAGGCCGCCGACGGTGTAGGCGCCGTTCTGGTCGGACATGACGACGAGGAAGGGGTCGAACGCGGCGTACTTGGCATGCGGCCAGAAAATTCGGTACCACGGCTCGATGAGGGTGACCTGCACGACGGCGCCGGGCATCGGCAGATTGGCCATGGAACTGCCGCGATGCCGGCCCATGACCATGGCGCCTTCGGTCGTTTCGTTCCGGAAGCGAGGCACGATGTAACCGACATCGGCTGGAATCACGCGTCGCAATGACAATCCGCGCTGATCCGCCACGGCATCAACCTCGCCGACCTGCGCCTCCTGATCGCCGATCGCGGTCATGATCCGCGCGATTTCCCGGATGTTCGCATCGAACAGGTCGAGATCCAGCCGGTCCAGCGTATCGGCCGGGGTTCCCTCGCGCGGCAGGATCTCGTGCGTGGTGCCGAGCGCGATGTTGTAGATGCCGTACCGTCCCGCCACTTCGCCGCCATGAATCAGGCCGCGCGCGGCCCATAACAGTCGCGGCTGGGACAGGGTCGCGTCGACCGTGGCCCGCTCGAAGTTGACGGGAGCGTTCCGGGTCCGGTCCAGCGTGCTGTAGGCCCGGAGAAAGCTCTGTTGGACGCGGCCGTAGAGGCCGGGCTGATCCAACCGGTTGCGAATGTCGGAATCCCCGCCGATCAACACGCCCCACCGGGGCATGCTGTCGCCCAGCAGAAGCGAAGTGTGCAGCGTGATCCAGCGCGGGCCCAGCAGATCGTGGATCTCCTCGGACGATTCGAGCATGCGGCCTTCGACGACCAGTTCCTCGCGGCGCCGATCCATATCGAGCCGCACCGCGACGAGGACCCGTTGCAGCAAACCCTGCAACTCCGGCCCCACCGGGCGGCGCCGGCTCAACGCGCGGCGCAGATCGTTCCAACGGTCGAATTCCGCCTGCAGGGTCGTCACCTCGCCCCGTATCCGATCCGCGGTCTCCGGGTCCACGTCGTCCCTGTACAGGCGATTCGCCTCCTCGCGCAGATCCATCATCCGGCTGCGAATCTCGAGCGAGAGGTCTCGCGCCTTGTGCTGAATCCGGTCGGACAATTTCCGGCCGCCCTCGTCCGACAGGTGCGCGAGTGGATCGTCACGGTCCATGATGGCCGTAATGTTCTGGAGAAACCGCGTTTCCTGCCGCCAGGATTCCATGCGCGCGCTCGCGGTCGCGTCGGTCAGCCGCTCTTCCAGCGCCCAGTAGAATGAGACGGCGCCGGCGTGGGATCGCGCCTGGTTATCGAAGAAGGCCAGCAGGATATCGCGCCGGGGCCGGTGCTGCTGGAAGAGTTCCGCCAGCTTTAACAAGCCCGCGCAGTTGGCCGCCGAGCGCGCGCCGGGCGACAGGCGGGGAAACTCGCCGAAACTGTCGAGGTGAGCGCCGATGACAATGACCTCCTCGCGACCAAGCTCGAATACCGGGTCCGTACCGGGCAGGAACGCGAGGATGTTGCGGCCGGTGGTCTTTTTCCACGTGATGTCGGCATGGATGGTTACCGTCCGGCCGGCCGGCAACTCGTCGCGCGATCCGGCATAGTAATACCGCGGCAGATTCGCGTGGGCGCGGACGTAGTGGTGATGATGCGAATCGCCTTCCGCGCCGGTCACGAAGATGATCGCGCGGGCGCCCATGCGGAACGCTTTCAGCCACTGCACTCCCGCGTTGTAGTCCATGACCACGATGCGCCCGAGCAGATCGTGCTGGTTCAGCCGGTCATTTGATCCGTCCCCGACATCGATCAGTTCGCCGGTGATGCCTTCCGGCGGGGTG
>CAYRPR010000337.1:0-3414 GCA_964425945.1 uncultured Verrucomicrobiota bacterium
CCGCATGGTCATAAACGTCATATCCCCGTCCTCCCATGCGGGGAGGATTTCCAACCCCTCCCCGGTCCCGAACTCGGGCGGCGGATCCGGTGTCCGCCCCAATCGGAAAAGGGCCCGAGCAACGAGTGTGGGCGCGGGTGCGCGCGGGCGGCGGACAATCAACTCGGCCACGTGCCATCCGGGCTGATCCAACGCGATGTCCGCGCGCCAGCGTTTGTCGTCCGCTTCGCGATCGAGATCAATCCACTTTCCATCCGGCTGGCGAAGCGCGAATCGTTCAATCAGTCGATCCGCGAGCAGGAACTCGCTATGCGAATAACGATGTCCTCCGGCGATATGGATCGTCACCCGTTCGCCGGGCGACCACTCGCCGGTATCCACATCGACCCAGAAATCGTGCCCGCGGGCCACCCCGCCCGCGAGATAACACGCCACGCACAGGACCCACGCGGCCCTAGAAGATATGCATGAGCGATACGCTGATGGATGTGCTGTCCGCATTCCTTCCTATCTCAAAGCCCGCCTTCAGAACCGTTTCAGGACCGCTCATCGGGATATAGACACCGGGCAGAACCGACCACGAATCGGACAGGTCGTCGAAGTCGCCCAACAGCTCGACACCGCCGGCGATGCCATGTGGATTGCCGGACAAGGGCGTCTTGACGCCCAGTGCGAATTCCTGGTGATCCTCCGACCCCTCGACGCCGTAGATCAGGTTGAGCGTCACGTTGGCGTGGGACGCAAAGGACTTGGCGAGAATCAGGACGCCCTCATACACTTCCTCGCTGTCGAGCCAGTCGCGAGCCCGCCCGAACGGGATCTCGACCCGTCCCGCCACGGCGACATCCAGCCAGGCCCCGTCGGTCACACGGTACTGCAGAGACATGGCGACCGCCTCGAAAAACGGCGATGGATCGCGTTCCGCGAACCGTTCGCGCTTCCCTTCCACCAGATGTCCCACACCAAACTTGGCGTAGTGCGTATGCACATCGAGCATGATGCGATCCGTGATGCCGAACGCGACGCCCGGGGTCACTTCCCAGTGGTCCAGAGCCGGATCGTCCTTGTCCTCCGACATGTAATCATAGCGCAGGTAGATGACCTTTTCGCCTTGGCGCGGCGTCGTATAACTTTCCGTCTCGATATATTCCAGTGCGTGGTGCGCCTGCGCGCACACCGCCGCGACGACAACCAATCCCGACCACAAACCGAGTCCCTTCATACTCATCTCCTTCCCCGGCAATCGTATTACGATTTTTAAAATCGTAATACGCCTGATCGCACCCGTCAAGACCATCGCACCCGAAAGCGGCAAGATACCGCTTCTACTTTCGCCGCCAGGGCGCCCAACGTAGAAGCGGCGTCCCGCCGCTTTAAACCGGCGCATCCTCAAAAAAAAGCGCCCCGCCATCCGGCGGGGCGCTTGCGTGGTTACACCTGATGGTGAATATCAATACCGGTAATGATCCGGCTTGAAGGGGCCCTTGCGCGGCACGCCCAGGTAATCGGCCTGCTTCTTCGTCAACTTGTCGAGCTTCACGCCGAGTTTGCCGATGTGCAGTTGGGCGACCTTCTCGTCGAGCACCTTGGGCAGGGTGTACACGCCGACCGGATACTTCGCATTGCGCGTGTACAATTCAATCTGCGCCATGACCTGGTTCGTGAAGCTGTTGGACATCACGAAGCTCGGATGACCCGTCGCGCAGCCCAGATTGACCAGACGCCCCTCCGCCAGCACGATGATGCGGCGTCCGCTCGGAAAGGTAACCTTGTGCACCTGCGGCTTGATCTCGTCCCACTTGTACTTCTTGATCTTCTCGATCTGAATCTCGCTGTCGAAATGGCCGATGTTGCAGACGATGGCCAGATCCTTCATCTGGCGCATGTGCTTCTCGGTGATCACGTCACAGCAACCCGTGGTGGTCACGAAGATGTCGCCGATTTTGCTGGCTTCGTCCATCGTCATGACTTCCAGGCCGTGCATCGAGGCCTGCAAGGCGCAGATCGGATCGATTTCCGTCACGATCACGCGCGCGCCCTGTCCCAACAGGGACTGGACGGAGCCCTTGCCCACGTCGCCGTAACCGGCGACGACGGCCACCTTGCCGGAAATCATCACGTCGGTCGCGCGATTCAATGCATCGATCAGCGAGTGGCGACAGCCGTAGAGGTTGTCGAACTTGGATTTGGTGACCGAATCGTTGACGTTGATGGCCGGGAACAGCAGCTCGCCCTTTTCGTGCAGTTGATACAGGCGATGCACACCCGTCGTCGTTTCCTCGGTTACGCCGAGTATCTTGGGCGCAATACGGTGGAACCGCTTCGGATCGCGCTTGATCGACTTCTTGAGCTGGGCCAGCAGGACCTTCTCCTCGTGGCTGCCGGGTTTACGGTTAAGGATCGAGGGATCCTTCTCGGCCTTGTAGCCGAGCAGGACGAACAGCGTGGCGTCGCCGGCGTCGTCGAGGATCATGTTCGGTCCCTGGCCGTTGCCCCAGTCGAGAATACGGTCGGTGTACTCCCAGTAGGCCTCGAGGGTTTCGCCCTTGATGGCGAAGACCGGCGTGCCTTTGGCCGCGATCGCGGCGGCGGCGTGGTCCTGCGTCGAGAAAATGTTGCAGCTCGCCCACCGCACTTTCGCGCCGAGCTTCTGCAGGGTCTCGATCAGCACGGCGGTCTGGATCGTCATATGCAGGGATCCGGTAATGCGCGCGCCCTTGAGCGGCTTCGTGCGGCCGTATTCCTCGCATAGGGCCATCAGACCCGGCATTTCGGCTTCGGCCAGTTCGATTTCCTTGCGACCGAACGCCGCAAGGGACAAGTCCTTGACGGCGAAGTCCTGTTTCTTGCCCGATTTGATCAACCGCAGGTGCGGCTGTCCGTTGAGTTTCCTTGCTGTGGATGTTCGTGACATGTGTCCTGCTCCTTTTCCTGTTTTCCGTTTCAGATTATTTCCTGGTTCCCACCGCGATCAGCACCGCCAGATCCGGCGTGGATCCCGGCCATCGCTCGATGTGCCGTACGCTCAATCCCGCCTTTTCCATCCATGCGCGCAGTCCGTCGGGATCAAATCCGAGCCACTGATCCGCCCATTGTTCCCGGACCCATTCCTGCTCGTGCCGCACCAGGTCCAGAATGATGAGCTGGCCGCCCGTACGCAGGATTCGTGCGGCTTCCCGCATGGCGGTCTCGGGCCGCGCCGCATGATGCAAGGCCTGACTCAGGAACGCCGCGTCGACCGATTGGTCGGGCAAGGGCAGCGCCTCGAGATCCCCTTCGGCCGCGCGGATGCGATCCGCCACGCCCGCCTTGTCCGCCTGCTCCTCCAGGTAGCGCAGCATGCGGGGCGACATATCCACGGCCGTCACGCGCGCGGCGTAGCGCGCGAGCAACAACGACAGTACGCCCTCTCCC
>CAYRPR010000338.1:0-3407 GCA_964425945.1 uncultured Verrucomicrobiota bacterium
TTTGGTTCGCACCATGCGTTACGCGCGGAGCGCGTCGGGCCTGCGCAGGAAGGCGGATTTTAGCTGGAAAACCTGCGCGAGGGGACAGGCACCTTTTCGTAAGTGCTTGATTTCCAACGACCGGAAAGACGGCAGGATCAGCCGTTGTGGTAGGCGGTTTCGACGGTGACATCCACGGACTGGACGTCGGTCATGGCATTCAGGATGGCTTCACGGACGCGCCGCTCGATTCCGGGATAGGACGTCTCCTTGGTGCCGACCACGGCGACAACGTCCACCGACAGTCTCAGCTTGTTGCCCGCACCATCCACGCGCAGGTCATGAAACTCCGTAATGTGGTCCTGCCGGGAAACCAGCTCCTGCATCATCTGCTCGGCGCGCTCGTAGTCCGGATGCGACCGGTCCACCGGGTCCACGTGCACGATGGCCTTGCCGCCGCACAGCTTCTCCGTTTCGGCCTCGACCCGTTCGGAAATATCGTGCACCTCCATCGCGGTCTTCCCGGCGTCCACCTCGATATGAAACGAGACGAGGTGGTCGTCGCCGTACTTGTGCAGGATGATGTCGTGCACCCCGCGCACGCCGGGAACGGATCGCGCCGCCTTCTCGATTTGTCGGATCTCGGCGGCACCGGGCGCCTCGCCGAGCAAGGGGCTGATCGCGTCGCGCGCGGTCTGCACGCCTGTGTAGAGGATGAAGAGCGACACGCCCAATCCGGCCCACCCGTCCACACCCGCCCAACCGATCCGTGAGGCCAGCAACGCGATCAGCACCAGCCCCGTACTCATCACATCGGACAGGTGATGCCAGTAATCGGCTTTGAGCGCCTGCGATCCGGTCAATCGCGCGAGTGCTTGCGCGAACACGGTCAACCACTGCTTCATCACCATGGTCAGCACCACGACGATGATCGCCCACCAGGGCGCGGTGTACGGGGCGGGATTCATGATCCGCGAGATGCCGAACTGGGCGAATTCAATCGCGGCGACGATCAGCAGAACCGCGATCACCAGCGCGCTGACGAACTCTACGCGGCCGTGTCCGAACGGGTGCTTGGAGTCGCGCGGTTTGCGTGCCCACACGAAGCCGAAGATGACTACCAGGCTCGTGCCGATATCGGACAGGCTGTGCACGGCGTCGGCCATCAAGGCCACACTGCCGAGCATGAGTCCGAGCAGGCCTTTGACCAGGAACAGGACGAGATTGACGACGATGCTGACCACGCCCTGGAGGATGCCGAGCCGTGCGCGAGCCGGCGCACCCTTCGGATCCGAGTCCGGCGTCACGCACCCGCGGACGAAACAGCCCGTGACGCCCCGGGGCGGCCAAGCCGGGCTGTGATCGAGAGGCGTCATGGACTGTTTCCCGCGTTCGGTGTTCTGATTATGCGGCGGGACTCGTAGTTTACCGGTCGCCCGGCGTCGAACATTTCAAGATCCACGTCTATATTCCGGTTGCGCAGGATATCACGCAAGTGGGATGCGATGGAAGCCGACTGGGGGCGCACCAGCAGGACAACATACTCGCTATCGCGCCGTTCTTCGATGGGCGCGATAAAGTCGGCCAGTCGCGATTCCAACTGATCCCGGGACTCCCACGTCACCATTTGTTCCCCGGGATGCAGGATCAGATGATTCGGATGAACATCAATGAAGCGCGGCTCCTTTTGCGGACGGACAGGCTCATCATACTGCGTGTTCCGAACGATATCGGCAATGGACGGGGGCGACTCCTCCCGGATGCGATCTTCCAGCGCACCGGTCAGCAGGGATTCCAGTGCGCCGGAGCGAGTCGAAACATGCGCTTGTGTCACCAGCCAAATGGCTCCGCACATCACAACGATAACCGGATAAACGCGGGCGCCGCGCAACGTTTCCGCAGTTCCCGCTCTCGACCGCGCCCACGCATGGAAAGACGCGATGGCGATGAATATCCATAAGCCGGCGGATTCAAAGTGGCGGAACCTCTCCTGATGGGCGAGCCGGTTCATTTCCTGCTTATCGCTCTGGATCCGGCTGTAATCCACTTCACCCGCGGCGAAAGCCGTCCGTTGTTCATGCTGTTTCGCTCGAGCCGTGCCGGATATCGCGCCGAACCCGAATGCGGCCACGACCGCCACCGCGCATAATACGGCGGACCACCGCGACAGCCCGATCCATACGGCGACCTCCGCCGACCCCTGCGGCCGACCGCGCCGCCCCATGATCAGCGCGAGACATCCCAGCCACGCCACCCACTTGAAGATGCTTCCGATCACCAGCAAGTGATGTTGGGTCTCGTGGCCCACGCTCTGGGCCAACCCGAGAAACACCTCGTATTCGGTCCGGGGAAATACGATGAGTCCAAACACGGGGGCCGATAGCTTCATGTGCAGGGGGGCATCAGGAACCTGGGCCGTCGTATCGGCGGAGGGCATACCGGCCACGCGACCGACCGCATAGATCAGCAATCCCGCGACCACCATCACCACGCCGACGCGCCGCAGGCGCGTCGCCATACGTGGTGTCCGCTCCCTCGCCTCCCCGGTTCCGGCTCCCAACACCAGCGACGCGCAGCCAGATACGAAAAGCCAGAAACCGGCAATGGAGACCAGACCCATCAGCGGGCCGTACGAAGCGCGCTGCATGAATCGCGTGAACTGGATCTTGCTTTCCTGAATTTCCTCCCACGTGGCCGATCGCATGGCGGACATGCGCAGCGCGTATTCGTGCATCGGGACCTCGAAGGTTCCGACAAAACGCTGATCGAATCGAATGGTTGAAATTTCGGCCAATAGCGCCATGGCCGCGCCCACCACAGCTACACTGGCTGACAGCGATTGCCACCCGCCACCCCGAAATCCTGCTCCGCGTTTCATGCGTGAACATTATCAGAATCCGGGTGCCGGCATATAGATGAAAAGGGACCTTATTTGCCTTATTTCTCGCCGATTGAGCGGATGCCATATGTTTCGCGTTGATACCCCCCCGGTTAAGCGTATGATAACTCGTATCCTGAACAGGAGACCGCCATGAACCTTCGTGGATTAGTGACAGGCCTGCTTACCTTCATTAGCGTCGCTGTGGCTTGGAGCCAGGGCGTGCGCACCTGGACCGACGTGAACGGCAACAAGATCGAGGCCGAGTTCGTTGAGCAGAAGTTGGACCAGGTCGTTCTTCGCGACCAGACAGGCAAGGAGATCACGGTTCGCATGGGCCAACTGAGCGCCGGCGACCAGCTCTATATCGGCAGTCAACAACGGGCCAGCGCGCGCGGCGCCCCCCAGCAGAGCGCCACCGGCGGCGGCGAGGGGTCCCCCGCCCTCAAGGATTTGTTCGGCACGAAACTGGTGAACGCCAAGGGCCAGAGCGTGTCGCCCGCCGAACTGGAAGGCAAGAAGATCGGCATCTATTTCTCCGCGCAATGGT
>CAYRPR010000339.1:0-3397 GCA_964425945.1 uncultured Verrucomicrobiota bacterium
CCGAAATGGAGTCCTCCCACACGGGCAGCATTTGCCGCGTCTGCCACGCGCAACCCAGCAACACGATCAAAGCGAGACCGCCGCACGCCGCACGCCATCCGCGTCGAGCCCCAACCCGTTCCGTGCCCGCCCACGCGATCGCCAGCCCCAGTCCGATGGACGGCAGATACATGAAACGATCCGCCACGTGCGTAACACCCACCCGCACGATGCCGATGACCGGGACAAGCAAGCCGATGAACCAGAACCAGCCCACGGCCCAAGCCGGATGACGGCGCACACTGGCCAGCACGGCGCCGGTGATACCCAGCAGAATGATACAGGCCGACACCACACGCCACGACGTGACCTGCAGATCCCCATAGATCATGCTTAAGTGAACGGGCAGAAAGAACTTCTCCAGATAGAACAGGTAGGCCACGGGCAGATATCCGGTGCGCTGACTCCACGGGATGTCTTCCGCGGTGTGAATCGCGCCGCCGACACGCTGTGTGTAGTAGGTCACGTAACAGAACAGGGCCGTGAGCGCCCAGAACAGGACCTTCTCGCTCACCAACCCCCTCCCCCTGGCCCGGATGGACGCCCAGCTCAGCTCCACGCGTTTGAACGGCCATACATCCAGCAACAGCAGAAGGAAGGGCACCGTCACCAGCATCGGTTTGGTCATGAGGCCCAGGGCCATGAAACAGGCCGCAAGGACTTCCCGGCCCGTGCCCGGATTCCGGACATATCGCGTGTAGGACAGCAGACAGGCGAGAAAGAAGAAACCACTCAGCACGTCCTTGCGCTCGGCGATCCAAGCGACGGACTCGACTCGCAGGGGATGCCAGGCGAACAAAGCGGCCACAAACAGCGACAGCCACAGCCGTTTCGTCCACATATAGAACAGGAGAAAGAGCAGGCCCGCATTCACGGCGTGGAGGAGAATGTTGGTCAGATGATAGCCGAACGGCTCCGCGCCGAAGAGGGTCGTATCGAGCATGTAGGACAGCCACATGACGGGCAGCCAGTAGCTTTCGTACACGGCCTGAAACGCCCACCGGATGCCGGTCCACGACAGCCCCTGTCGAACCACCACATTCTCGGACACATAGCGGTCGTCATCAAAATTAAGGAAATCGTAGCCGGTCGCCGGCCAGAATAACCAGACGGTTACGATAAACAGCAAGGCCGCCATCAGGGCCGGTTTTCCGAACCTCCCTATGGGCCATTGTTCCGCTGTAGGGTCGCTCATACTCGCGCCATCCTGCTCACATGCCGCGCCATCGCGCGGCGAAGGATTTAGCCATAATAACCAGACCGGCCATGATGACGGCCCAATTGTTGCGGTGCATGGAACCGCCGGCCGTGCGGCTGGCGTAGCGGACCGGCACTTCGATTATCCGCAGGCCCAGACGGGCGGCGCGCACGACGATCTCCGCTTCGTAACTGTAACGCTCATCGCGAAAGTCGATCCGCCGGATGGCGTCGCGCGTCCAGGCCTTCATACCCGCCGTCACGTCCGTGACGCGGCGCCCGATCAGCAGGGAGATAAATGCCGACAACAGGCGATTGCCCACATCGCGGAAGAAGGACGGGCGATACGCCGTACGGTCGGACGAGGCCAGAAAACGCGAGCCCAGAACCAGATCGGCATCGCCGCGCCGGACCGGCGCCAGCAGGGCCGGTAGATCTTCGGCGAAGAACTGCAGGTCGCAGTCGAACTGGGCCATGATCGGCGCGGAGGCCCGGGTCACGCCGGTTCGTATGGCGTGTCCCTTGCCGCGGTCGTTCTCGTTCCGGACCGCGACGATCCGGCTATCCGTTGTCGCCATCGCCCGCGCGCGTTCGAGCGTGGCGTCCGTTCCGCCGTCGATGACCACGATCTCGGCGTCGGGCAACGCGGTGCGCACGGCGCGAACACAGGCCTCGATGTTGTCCTCTTCGTTGAACGTGGAGATCAGGATGGAGACGGGCGGCGTCATGCCCTGCTCACTTGCTCCATTCGATCAGGAAGGGTTGTTTCTGGGTTTCGCCGTTCATGTCCATCCACCAGCCGTCGTTCTTCATGGCCAGGGCGTGTTCGACGCCGTCCAGATTGTCGGGCTGGCCCGGCATCCAGTTCCCGTAGGTCCACGGTTCGCGCGTGATCCAGATCCAGTTGCCCTCGGAATACTCATCGGTTCCGCCCAGCCAGATGGTGCGGCCGAGCGTCGGCCAGCCGAAATGCTCGGTGACCCAATCCTGCTCCTCCGCGGATGTGATCGTGGCCAGATGGGCGCCGTGCCGATCGGCAAACCGGCGCGCCTCGTACCAGCTCATGGGACTCAACACCAACAGATACCGGCTGTCGCCGAACGCGCGGGCCTGCCCGGGCACTTGGCGCGGATTCTCGCGCAGGGCGATCAACCCATCGATGCTCTCCAGGAAAAGCTTTCGCGCATCGCGCATGGCCGGGACCGCCTCGACCGGATCAAATATCTTCCCGATCTCCTCACGGGCCTTCGCATACTCCTCCTGCGACAGGGCGCTGATCATGCCGTAGAAAACGGAGGCATAGGCGGCCTCACCGATCACAAACCATTTGAGGTGTTTATATTCCTCAAGGAGGGACAGGTTCGGTATGCGGATTTCACCGAGGTTCAGGCTGGCCAGCGGGATATCCGCCAGCACGTCCAGAGAGCGCACCCGCGCGCCACCGGCGAGATGCGTTAATGTCAAGTGGAACAGTCCGTTCGTATCCACCGCGAGGTTCTCGCCCTGCCCCGGCCAGACCTGGTTGATCCGGTCCCGGTAAACACGCAGCATCCGCGCGGCGGAATCCTGCTCTTCCCGCGGGTTGATCAGGATCAGGTTGTAGGTCGCGGTATCCTCGATCACGACCTCCTTGTTGTCCGCCTGCCGCGGCGCGCTGACCCAGATCCTGCCATTGACCACGAACTTGAAGGGCCATTCGTAGCGCCCCTTGAACCGGCTCAAGGGTTTGCGCAGTTCAAAGCGATTGCGCACCATGCGCTTCATGGTCCAATCCGGATCCTCCGGCTTCCAGTCATTGAACGGTCCGGCGATGGAGACGGTCTGGAATACGGGCACATGCGTCACACTGCCCAGGGAGCCATCCTCCATCCGCGCGACGTCGTAGTCGCGCGGATCAAATTCGAATACGACTTCATCATCGTCAACGTGATAGCCGAACAGGTTCAATGACGGGCTCGCGGGGTCCGGCGCGACGACCTGTTCCGCCGCCGGCGCATCCGGCGCGGCGCGCGTCAAGTGCCACTTGGTGACCCAGAACACGCCGGCCGCCAGCACGGCGGCGGCCACGACGCCGACCAGCGCCGGCACGAGAATCCGTTTGCGCGGAAAGGGAATCTTCAACGACACGGTCTTCCCGGACAGGTAGGACGATACCGCCTTC
>CAYRPR010000340.1:0-3383 GCA_964425945.1 uncultured Verrucomicrobiota bacterium
AAGAAGTGATTTCGTTCGATACGAACATCGTTTTCACCGCGCTGGAGGCGGGCGCGATCGGTCACGAAACCGCGCGCCAACTCCTCGAGGACCAGGGCGGCAACCAGCGGGTGGTCCTTTGTGAGTTGATGCTCCTGGAACTCTACACACTCATCCGTAATCCCTCGATCTGTCGCAAGCCGTTGTCCGCGCCGGATGCCGTGGATGTCATTCAGGCCCTGCGTCATCACCGCAAGTGGCGCATCGTGGACTATGTGCCGCAACTGGCCCGTCCGGTTTGGCAACGGGCAACCGAGGCGCCGTCGCGACGCGCGATCTACGATATTCGACTGGCGTTGACCTTGCGGCATCATGGGGTGACCGAATTCGCGACGCGGAATAGTAAGGATTTTCAGGGCTTCGGGTTCAAACGCGTCTGGAATCCTCTGGAGGACTAGAATCCGATCCAATGGTTCTGCAGAGAGGGGCAATCTTGAGTACCAACATCTGTTTCTTCGTCCAGACCCATCGCGATCCCGCCCAGATCCTTCGCCTGGTTCAGACCTTGCACCGCGGCAGCGATCGCGCGCGCGTGCTGATACATCATAACTTTGACGCGGGCCCGCTCGATTGGACGCCGTTTGCGCAACGGCCGCGCACCCATTTGATCGGGGGAACCGAGACGCAGATCCGCGCCCACTATTCCTGCCAGATGCAGGTGTTGATCGACGCCATCGACTGGCTGGACCGTGAAGGCCTGGCCTACGACTGGCTCGTGACGCTTACCGGCCAGGATTATCCCCTCGTATCCACCCCGCGCATGGAACGGGAACTGGCGGCCGCGACGGGCGATGGCTATATCCGCTGGTGGGACGTCCTTTCTGAAGAGAGCCCCTGGTCGAAACAGAAGGCGGTCTATCGATACCGATATCAGTATCGCCTTCTGCCGGCCTGGACCGAATGGATTCTCCGCGCCATCCGGCCGATCACACGCATCGCGCCGCTCTATTTCTATGTCGATTACGGCGCCTTCTTCGGATGGCGCGCGCGGCGAACGCCGTTCGACGACACGTTCCGTCTGTACGGCGGCTGGGCCTGGTTCTCACTTCGGCGGCATGTGGTCCGCTACCTCCGCGATCAGCTCGCGATCCGTCCGGATCTCGTGAACTACTATCGGAACACCATCATTCCCGAGGAATCGCTGGTACAGACCGTTTTGATCAACAGCGGCCGGTTCCAGCTTGTCAACGACAGCCGTCGCTATATCGACTATTCAAACGCCCATCGCGGCTCGCCGCGCCTGCTGACCGAGGCCGATCTGCCGATGCTGGCCGGCGGGCAATTCCATTTTGCGCGCAAATTTGATCCGGCGGTCGATGCCCGCGTGCTGGACCGGATCGACCGCGAACTGCTCGGCAGGTCCTGACCCGGCCCGCCGGCAATTCATCCTTGCAAACACCGCCTGGTCGCGTATTTTTGTAAGCATAACTGAATAGGTACGACACGATCTTCAGGGCAAGGTGATTCCGGCATGCGGCACGCGGCGCGGTCGGAAAATTCCTGACCGGCGGTGAAAGCCCGCGACTCCTCTCCCGTGCGAGGGGACTGATACGGTAATCCTTCGGGATACCCGTAGCCGACAGTATAGTCTGGATGGAAGAAGATCAGAGCTGAATTGCATTCTGCCCTGAAGACGTGTGTCTTCAGGTTTTTTTATGGTTACACAACAACCAGCCGAACCGTTCAGCCCGGTGCCGGATGCGATCAAGGCCGTCCGGAACGGTGAACTCGTCATTGTAACGGATGATGAAAAGCGCGAGAACGAAGGCGATCTGATCTGCGCCGCCGAATGGGTCGACGCGCATCACATCAATTTCATGGCCCGCTTCGGGCGGGGCTTGATCTGCGTGGCGCTGGTGGCGGAACGACTCCGCCAACTCGCTATCGGACGCATGCCGCGTCGCGGCCATCGCGACCATTACAACACCGCCTTCATGGAATCCGTGGACGCGCGCGACGGCATTACCACCGGCATCAGCGCCGCCGACCGCGCGCATACCATACGCCTGCTGATCGCCGACGATACAAAACCCGATGACCTGGTTCATCCCGGTCACGTGTTTCCGCTCGAAGCGGTGAAGAACGGGGTGATCGAACGCGCCGGCCATACCGAGGCCGCCGTCGACCTGGCCCGACTGGCCGGTCTCAAACCGGCGGGCGTCATCTGCGAGATCCTACGGGATGACGGGCAGATGGCCCGCCTTCCGGACCTGATCACGTTCGCGCGCCGGCACCATCTGCACATGACCTCGGTGTCGGACCTGGTCGCGTGGCGCAAAACGAACCATCACCAATTCCTGAATGTGTAGTCCCATGGCCGACCCCCACGCCAAAGGTATATCCGATAACCCGGCCGACGACAGGCCCGATCTCGGCGGCATTCGCCAGATCGGCGGCGGGATGGATGCGGACGGGATGACGTTCGGCATCGCCGTCAGCCGCTTCAACGGCGCGTTGACCCGTGAATTGCTCCAGGCTGCGGTTCGGGTATTGCGCGAGCGGGGCGCGGATGACGCGGCGATCGACGTGGCCTGGGTGCCGGGATCCTTTGAGCTGTCCGGTGTACTGGAGGCCATGGCGCGATCCGGCAAATACTCCGCCCTGATGGCCCTGGGCGCCGTAGTTCACGGCGATACGCCGCACGCGCAACTGATCGGCGCGCAGGTCACGCGCTCCATCACCGATATATCGCGACAATACGAACTTCCGGTCATCGACGGGGTGATCACGGCGAGGACCTATGATCTAGCCGCCGAGCGGGCGGATCGCGCACGGGGCGATCGCGGCGGTTATGTGGCGCGCGCGGCCATCGAGATGGCCGGGGTCTTTGCGCGGTTGAAGAATGCGAAATAGGCGGTGCTATGGGTGTACGACGTCAAGCCCGTGAGTGGGCGGTTCAGTTTCTCTTCCAGCGGGACTTCAACTCCGGCGATCTGGATGCCGCGCTGGAGGATTTCTGGGCCGATAAGCAGCCCGGCGACCGTGCGCGTCAGTTCACGGAGGAGTTGATCCGCGGCGTCGAGGCGTCCATCCGCGACCTGGATCAGCGCATTCAGCAGTAT
Source organism: uncultured Verrucomicrobiota bacterium (assembly GCA_964425945.1). Lineage (GTDB taxonomy): Bacteria > Verrucomicrobiota > Kiritimatiellia > SLAD01 > SLAD01 > CAYRPR01. Next base: position 3,102 of record CAYRPR010000340.1, read on the forward strand.
GCGCAGAACTGGGATGTCAAACGTATGGGCGCGGTGGATCGCAATGTCATGCGCGTGGCGCTCTATGAGATGCTGAACCGCGACGACATTCCGCCGGTGGTGTCGATCGATGAGGCGGTCGAGATCGCCAAGGTCTTCAGCAGCAATGAATCGGGCAAATTCGTCAACGGCATCCTCGACCGGGCCTTGCGGGATATTCGCCGGCCGGCCCGTGAAGCGCGGGATGGAAGCCGGTGACGGGCGGAAGGGGATGGCATGGTAACGTGGCTTGATGCGCTGGCG
>CAYRPR010000341.1:0-3371 GCA_964425945.1 uncultured Verrucomicrobiota bacterium
CTGAACCTTGCCTAAATCTCCCTCAAGACTGGCTCCGCTCGCGGGACCACCGCGCCCTTTCGCCATGCACGAGGAACCATCTCTCGCGTTCTTCAGCGACCTCTTTCTGGTTTCGACGCGGCAACTTGAGCCCGATCGGGTCGTGGACGGCTTTCTCGACGGCGTCGAAAGGCGGCTCCCGGATCATGAACTGCGCCTGGCCCTGTCCGCCCCTATCGCCATCCCCGGACCGCCGGGAGACATCGAACTCGACCTGGCCGGATCGCGCCGGGTGATCAACGAACCGGCGCCGGACCCGTCGTTCACGGTCCTGATCGCGGACCGCCCCGTTGGCACGCTCATCGCCCGGGGCCGACGGGCGTTGACGCAGGATGAAACGAGATTCTGCGAACAGGCCGCACATTACCTGGGCCTCAGCCTCGCGGCCCATGCCGCGATTCTCAACGCCTCCGTCCAGGATCCCCTGACCGGACTGTTGAACCGGAAATACCTCGAACGGGAATGGCCCCGATACGCCGGCGCCGCGCAACGATACGGCCATCCGATCAGCCTCGCGTTGATCGATCTGGACGGATTCCGCGATATCAACAAACAATCCGGCCACGCCGCCGGCGACGAGGCACTGCGACGGGTCGGTCGCGTATTCGCCGGCGCCGTACGATCGTCCGATGTCGTCGTCCGCTACGGCGGCGACGAGTTTGCCATCATCCTCCCCCACACATCGGCCGAACAGGCGCGAACCTGCGCCGACCGGCTGAACCGGCTGGTGCACGAAACCGTCCGCCTCACCGCGTCGATCGGGCTCGCCACGTGGGAGGCCGCCACCCCCGCCCCCTCGCTGGATCACGCTCTGCACGAGGCCGACCGGCGGTTGAGAACCGCGAAAGACGCGGGCGGCAACCGCAACGCCTCGTAAATCCGGCCACATCGTGGTCGCCGTCGATTCCCGCACACAACGGCTGTCCTTCCCATGGAGGGCGGCGCTCTGTCGCCGCCGATTTCCGCTCTCGAGCCTGGCGCTGACGGAACAATGCCCTCCACCCCGGTTTTTTATTTCCAATCCCCGTCCAATCCCGCTATCGTGCTCACCGTTAACGGAAAGGAGCATCCATACACATGAGTCGTTGTCTGGTAACGGGGGCCGCGGGTTTCCTGGGATCGCACCTGTGCGAGGCCCTGCTGGCGAAGAGGCACGAGGTCATCGGCCTCGACTGCTTCATTCCGTACTATCCTCGCGACATCAAGGAACAGAACCTCGAAGCCGCCCGGTCGCATGACCGATACCGTTTCGTCGAGATGGATCTGCGTACCGACTCCCTGCACGATGAGGTGCGGGGGGCTGACGTCGTGTTCCATCTGGCGGCGATGCCGGGCCTGATGAAGAGCTGGAGCGATTTCGAGCTCTACTCCACCTGCAACACGCTGGGGACCCAGCGTCTCCTCGACGCCGTGCGCGACGAGAAGACACCCCAACTGATCTATGTATCCACCTCCAGCGTATACGGGCGCGAAGCCACCGGCCCGGAGGACAGCGTCCTGCGCCCCTTCTCGCCCTACGGCATTACGAAGCTCTCCGCCGAGCAGTTGTGCCATGCTTATGCCGACAATTTCGGCGTCCCGGTCACCATTCTCCGCTACTTCTCCGTTTATGGGCCGCGGCAACGACCCGACATGGCCTACAACATCCTGATCCGGTCCCTGCTGAACGGCGATCCGTTCGTCATGTTCGGCGACGGCGAACAGACGCGGAGCAACACCTATTACACCGATTGCGTGACGGCCACGCTATTGGCGTATGAGAAGCGAAAGGTATCGATCGGCGAAACCTTCAACGTCGGCGGCGGCGAGATCGTGTCCCTGAACCAGGTATTGCAGATCCTGCGCGAACTGATCGGCCGCGACATCGAGGTCGAACACAAGCCGCCCCGCCCCGGCGACCAGAAACATACCGCCGCCGATATCAGTAAGGCGAAGCGCCTCCTCGGGTACAATCCGACGACCCGCGTCAAAGACGGACTAGCCAAACAGATCGAATGGCAGAAGAGCCTGCTCGGGGCCTGATTGAACGTTCAACGTTGAACGTTGAAAATACCGCCTCATCTCCCGCTCCATTCCCATATCCCCTCCTCGGAGGGGCGCCGGTCACCTAAGCGAAGCGCATGGTGACCGGCGGCGTGGGTTAGCGACAGAATCATTTTCATCAATCCGTCCTTCCGCCATGATCCCGCGCGGCCGGATAAATCAAGACATTTTGGTCTTAATGACGCCGGGGGCCTCACAGGGCCGCCTGCCCGCAACCAAAGAGAAAGCCACCACGGACTTGCTTGCCTCGCCGGAGTCTTGGCGGAGGCGGATCACAACTACTCGCAAGACGGAATGCGGGCGCGAACCGAACGGAGGGCGGGTTCTCAACCCGCCCACGGCGGGCTTTGATATGGGCGGATTACAAATCCGTCGTCCGTTGTAAGGAATGGCACGAGGACTCGTGCCATATCCGGGTTCGCCTTCAGTTGCGTTTCCCCAACCGAGAGCAGTACAGATACCGCCTATGCAGACCACTCTCGATGGCCTCCATGAAGTCTGTTGAATCACCGAGCCGATTCTCATAGATGAAGCCAACGCCTTCCCGACGAAAGTCTTCCTCATGCGTTTGCAGAAAGGCCTTTCGCTTACTGGCAAGCTCATAATCTTGAGCGGTTAAATCCCAGTGAGTGGTCGAGAATCCGTTCGTGCGAAGCACCTCCGCCAAGGGCGTTGCATCGGGCTCCAGCAGCTCCTTTGGAAAGTCGCGTCGACCGATTAGCATGGGTCCAATCGAGTAGAAGGTCAGAATGCAGCCACGGGCCTTCAACGACCGCTTCAGCCGTGATATCGTGCAGCCGTAGTCGTTGCTGAAGTAGATGGTGTCGATCAGAAGAATCACGTTAAATGCCGAGGCATCGAGATGGAGGTCGTTGACGTCCCCAAGTAGGAACGCGAGCCGAGATCTCTTTGCGATCGTACGCTGCTGAGCGGAGTCGATGGCCGTGACAGCGTTGTCGATTCCGGTGAAACGGGCCCCTGTATGGTCAGATAGATGCTCCGTGATCCTCCCGTTTCCACAGCCAACATCCAGCACGCAATCGCGACGCCTAATCGGAGCCACCCCGATGGCCATCTCGATCTGGTGCCGGTCCGCGAAGCCATGTTGTGAGAGGTCGATGCCGAAGACGTGACGACAGAATGCGGAATGAATGGGGCTGGCTGCCACTGCGCGGAAGTATGCGTCATAGAAGTCGCGCGTCATCTGCTCTCACGCTCGGTTCTTGTCTTGATGGCGAACGAGACTGTTGAAAAACGGATGTAGAGGTCTCGCTTTCGGCTTATTATTG
>CAYRPR010000342.1:0-3368 GCA_964425945.1 uncultured Verrucomicrobiota bacterium
GCGACCCGGCCAAACAAGGCCAACGTGGAGAAGATCGCGCGCGCGGGCCTGACCCTGACCGTCGGGGTCAACGTGCTGTCCAACGAGGCCAACGCCGCGGCGACGGATGTCGGCCTGTTCATTAAGCCCGCCGGAACCCCGCTCGACTTCGCATCCGCCGCGCAGGCGACCGCCTCACTTCCGGCTGCCGTGGGCGGGGTGCAGCGCGCCAGCATCGAGTACGAGGCCTCTGGCGCGGGGTGGTATCACTTCGCCGTGAGGGCCAAGGCCAGCGGCGGGGCGCTCTCCATGCTGTACCTGGAGCGACTTGTCTACCTGGACGAGGATGCCCCCGGCGGCGACGTGGGCGACCTGTCCGTGACGGTTCAGCGAGGCACGCCATGAGCAACGAGCAATCCGTGGACATGGGGAGTGTTTCGGCCGATGTCGAACCCGATCTTTACTACGCGGTTTTTCAGGCCTTGGCCGTGGAGGCGGAAAACACGACCGATTCCGCTACCGAGGAATTTACAGCGGAAATCCGCATCGCCGAACGCATTCAGGTTCAGGCCGGCCCGGAGCCGTCCTACGCCATCGTGAACATCCCGCTCGACCAAGCCGGCGGCGACGAAAACGCCTTCTCCGTGGCGCTGCAGAGGGGCGGTATTGCCGAAAGAATCAAGCCGCGCATGCGGGCCACCATCGTTCACAGCCGGAACGGATCGGCCAATCCCATTTTGGCCGGATCGGTTGTCGATGTCGTGCACAACATCGGGGACGACTCGCTCGTTCTGACAATTTTTGACGACAGGTGGCTCCTCGACAAAGTTACGATCTTTGGTCAGATTCAATGCGACCCCGCAAGGAAAAAGGTCGGCTTCGTGGCCACCGAGCCCTGTATCTTCAATATGTTCGGCTATCCGAACTGCATAGACGCCGAGGTCGAAAGAAGCGACGGATCAAAGGCGGGGGTCGGGCCGCGATTTGCTCCCTACCCCCGGTATGGATGGAAATCGACCGATGTGAAAGAGCCCGCGCGGGGCAAGGCCAAGACGCGCGCCCGCTCATGGTACGTTTCCGACGTGATTGAATACCTGCGGTATGCACACTACGGCCGCACGGATTCGTTGCCGCCCTCGTCGGCCACCAGCTTTGGCCACCGGCTCGTCGGGGACTCCATTCGCTGGCCCGCGGGCGTGGGCGGCGCGCTGCGCGTTCCTGACGAGGACGGGCAGGCCAACGAGCGACTTGTTCACAACCTTGTTCTGCAGGGCATGACGCTGGGCCTGGCCCTTGAGCGGGTTGCGCGCACCGCTGGGCCGTTCCACCTCATCATGATTCCGGGCGCGGTCGGGTCGGGCGACAACGGAAACGACGTGGAGGCGGCACTGCTGGCCGCCGGCGACACGTTCTACAGCTCCCTCAAGGCCGCGGTCGACGGCATTATGTCGGGCATGCAGCAGGCGTGGGATGCGGGATACGAGACCTTCGCCCAATTCTTCCGAAACTCAAACGCCAGCCTTCACAAACTTTTCGACACCTACGAGCAGAACATGCTGCGAAAGATGCCCGAGGTCCGGCATCTGTACGACGTGGAGTATAGGGCGATGTATGCCGCGTGGCAGGCGGCAACGCCAGCGAACTACAAGAAGGAAGCCGCGGCGGCACTGCGGCGGCACTTCCAGGTCATGGGTATGATCGTCACGGGAAACGCCGCCGCCTTTGCGCAGGAAATGGCTGCATCTCTTCGCGGGCTGGCTGATGTACAGAACCAAGGCGCGCCGAGCGCAACCAAGCGCGGACCACTGGATGAAGATTGGCTGACCTTCGACGGCGGATCGGTCCCGAGCATCAAGGAATTGACGCTACAGGGTATGCAGTACGGCACCAGCACCGTAGCCTTTATTTCCATGCGCCCCCGCGGCGGTGGCCGTCCGCTTTACGTGCCCGGCATTTCGGGCGCGGACATCGATAGCGCGATGCAGAATAATGGCGCCCAGAATGGATTTATTCGCGAGTCCATTATCAACTACTACGACGATGTCTGCATTGTGGGCGACCCCGTCGTGATCGAACTAATGTTCTCCATGGCCTCGTCCGGGCTGGGCGCCAGCGGGCTCGAGCCCGCATGGAGCGACGCGGACGAGCAGCAATTCAAGGATTACATCGGCGACAACGGCTCCGACCGAGACGCCTTTCTTGAGGCGACGCGCATCTGGCCAAACGTGTATTGCGCCTACCGGGTCAAAGAGACGTTCGATATCACGCTGGGCACCAAGTGGGCGCACAAAAAAGGCCTCATGTTCAGGAGAAACCCCAAGATCAGGCCTACGCTCGTCACGGGCATCAATATGGACGAGGCCAACCCGCGCGACTGGCTACCCCGACAGATCGTGATCGAAACCGAGGTGTCTACCGCCGACTGGCGACCCTGTGCCCTGTACGACGGCCTGACCGTCAGCCTTGACGGCTCCTACTTCATGGTTCCGGCGCTGCGAGATCACCCGACCAAGCATCCGACGTGGAGCGGAGACCTCGCCACCCCGTCGGGCCTGACCGCGGAGAACATTCGCGCCACGCTGGCCGTTGAATGCGACTGGCCCGTGAGCGGCTGGGCGGGCGGTTTCTTTGACCCAAACAAGTCTTATCGCCGCGTGCATCAGAGCGAAGGGCATCAGCAATTCACCTACCTCGCGCTCGCTGCGCCCATGGATTACGTCGAATGGCTTCGCCACCAGGACGCCCGACCGGCAGGGTCGCAGGTGAACGGCGCGGTAATCAGCGGGCGCAAAATTCAATTCCCCGCCCGCGCCACCGACGCGCACCCCGAACTATTTTCCGACAAGCCCGGCCCGACGGGCAATCCTTCGGCCGGCGGGCGCATCATGCGGCACGTCCTGGCAAGGTTGAGCGACGTGAAGCGCATCGAAGGCACGGGGCAGATCGTTTTCAAGCAGTTAGAACCCGGCGCGTTCCCCGGCGCGGTGATTGACGGCGTGCTGGATAGCGGGTTTCCGATTTCGGCGAAGGTCGTCCGCTCGGTCACCATCGAGGCCAACTCGCAATCCATGATCGTGGAAATGGGATGATCGATCCATATCGCCGCATGGGCCTACCCTACGACCCCCACGCGCGCGGCGTGGCGGGTCTGAATCAGGCTGCGATGATCCATCCCGGCCTGCAGGGCGGCGCTATTCAGGTCCGTCCGGGCGAGATCGGCGGCGGCGACCTTGGCGTTGACGCATGGAACATCGTCAAGAGCGCGTCGGCGGGTTCGGTCTTCGACGTGACCAGCGGGACGAAAGGCCCGATTGAAACCTTCTACGGCGGCAATGCCGAGGAACTGTGGATTCATTTCGCCCAGCCGATTCCTAGCGACTCCGGCGCGG
>CAYRPR010000343.1:0-3364 GCA_964425945.1 uncultured Verrucomicrobiota bacterium
GGGACTGGACCCTGCTGGTTGCCTACTCGAACATGACGGACGCGAAACTCACCCGGGAACTTCCGCTCAGCACCGATATCACGCAATTGCGTTTCACGTACTACAAGGCGGGCGGCAACCTGGCCTTCGACGATCTCATCGTCGAGGGCGTGGGCATCGAGGGCGAACAACCGCCGCAGATTCTGATGTTGGAGGATGTCCATATCGCGGAGCCCGTTGAATACCGTTCGCAGAACTTCGATACCTGGCCGACCAAGCCGTCGTTCGCGGGCGGCGTTACGGAACATGAAAACTGGGTGCTGAATGGCGCGGTGTCCGTGACCGCCGACAAGGCGTTTGCCGGCCAGGCCGCCCGGCTGAGCCGCACGGGCGGCTACCTGGTAAACTTCGAGGGAGACGGCGAAACGAAGGGCGCCTACGGATCCGGAACCGTCAATCTGAGCGGACTCGATTGGAATATGACCGAAGCGTTGATCGGAACGCTTGACAATGACTGGAAGGACGGGGAACGCTCGGCGCGCATGCGCGGATACGGCGCGTCATCCATGACCATGATTGCCGACAAATCAGGCGGACTGGGCAACCTGTCATTTGACTACCGGAGATACGGTACGGATGCCCAGGTTGACTGGATGGTGCAGGTCAGCACAAACGGGGGTTCAACTTGGACCCAGGTGGGCTCCAACTTCACAGCCCCGGCCAACGATACCGTCCAGACGTTTTCCCATGATGTGAACGTGGGAGGGAACGTGCGGGTTCGCATCAAGCGAGCGACCGAGACGGGGACACAGAACCGGCGGTTGAATATCGACAATATTCTGATGGCCGACTTCGGCGGCGGCGGCGACGATGATGACGGGGCCAATCCCTCCATTCAAAGCGACTACTACCCCGCCGGCATCGGCACGATCAGCTTCCGGTATCGCCACTGGCTCGATGTGCCGGCCGTTGGCAGTCAGATCCTGACGGCGCGCGTCCAGATATCCTCGAACGGGGTTGATTGGACGACCATGGATTCCCTGACCATTGACAGCCCCGACTACAGCCTGTACGAGCTGTTCCTGTTCGAAACCAATCATTACCTTGCGCGCATCCTCGTCAATGCCGGCACCGAAAGCGCCGCGTTCGATACCATACAGGTCGCCGCGCCGGGCCCGCCCGCGAATGTCACGCTGGTGGGGTGGCACATGCCGGATCTGCCGTTCACGAATGACGCGGTCACCCTGCACGCGCGTGTAACGCCGCGCTTTGGCGCGCACAGCGTTGCCGTCACCTCCTACTACCGCATCGGCACGACCGGTGACTACTCGGCCGTGGCGATGATTCCAAAAGGCGGCAACCTGTATGAGGCGGCGTCGAATATCCCGCCTCAAGAAGTCAGCACCATCGTTCAGTACTATATGCAGGCCTCGTTCCAGGGCGGCGGCAGTGAATTGAACAGCCCGGTCTACTACCCGACCAATTACCTCACCGATCCCGCCTGGTACGGCATCCCGCGCAATCCGCCGGGGCGGGTGTGGATCAATGAGATTGACTATAGAGCGACCGGTGAATTCGACTGGGACTTATTCGAAGCATTGAGGCATGAGTTCATTGAATTAGCGGGATTCGCCGGCACAGATATCAGTGACTGGGTCATTGAGTTGCGTAGCGGAAATACGACGGCATTCACGCGATTCGGCCTCTATGCGATCACAAACGGTTCTGCGATTCCCAATGATATAGACGGGTTCGGATTCTTCGTGCTCGGAGGGACGGGTATAGAAGAGCCGCCGCGAGACATGCTATTGACCAACAACCTAAGTCTCACGGAGAACTTGCCGGGCGCCGTTCGATTACTGAATGAAATGGGGGGTGTCGAACATGCTGTGGCGTACGGTGGCTCGGTGCCTGGACACGAGTACATCCCCACTTTGGATCCCGATCAAACCCTATCCAATTCCATTCAGCAGGTTGGCGTCGGAAATGAAAAGGATCACTTCGCATGGGGGGGCGAACCATATTTTCCCACGCCGGGCGCGATAAACGATGGTCAGTCCTTCGGCGATCCGGCGGTGATTGTGGCGTCCGAGACGACGATGACCTTCTATTATACGCCGGGCGGCGTCACGCCGCCGAGCCAGACCCTGATCGTCAGCAATGCCGGCGTGGCGGAATTGGCATACGCGTTGACGACCAATGTGTCCTGGCTGTCGGTAACGCCGGTGGTCGGCACGAACCTGAATCAGGGCGATTACGTCGAGCACGCCGTTTCGGTCAATATAACCGGTCAGTCGGGCAGTAAGAGCGGGCAGATATCCATTGATGGTACGGCGCCGAACAGCCCGGTGTTGGTCACGGTCTTGTTGTCCGAGATCAGCGTGGCGAATAACTGGATCCATTATCCGTTTGACGAGGGGTCCGGCAGTTCCGCGCTGAACCAGGGCTTGTTCGGCAGTGAGGCCCATCTGGTCCTGGCCGGCAATGCGGGCTGGACGCTGGAGGGCCAGGGCGCGTCGGCCAAGTTGGGTGATTTCGCCTATCGATCGTCCACCAATACGGCTCATGCCGCGACCACACAGACCGTCGCCTCGTTGAACGGCCGGACGGCCTACACGATCACGGGATGGATCCGGCCGTCGGAGACCGGCGCCAATCACCGGATCGTCGGCAACTACGCGTCGAATCACGGGTTTGACGTGATGATCGTGTCCAACAACCAGAACCTGAGTTTCCGGTCGTCGTCCGGGGCGGCGGTGGACCCGATCGTATCGACAAACGGTCTGTTCCCGACGAATAGCTGGACCTTCTTCGCTGTCACGTATGACAGCGCCGATGAGTCATCCAGCGCCGTGCAGTTCTATCGGGGTACGACAAGCGATGTGGCGTCCGTGTTTGCCACGTCGGCCAAGTGCGATCTCGCGGATAGCGGCACCAGCACGAACCGCCTCTTCATCGGCGGAACCGGTACGAGCGACGCTTTCAAGGGCTGGATTGACGACATCCGCATCTACCCGGATGTGCTGGACCCTGTGACGGTCGATGCGGTCCGCCTGGCCGGCGCGACGCGTCAGACCGGAAGCGGTTCGGCGCCCAATATAACGACGCAACCGACAAACGAAGAGGTCAACCAGGGAGGCAATGCCTCGTTCCTCGTGGTGGCCTCCGGCGACCCCCTGCCGCAGTATCAGTGGCGGAAGGGCGGGACGAATATCGCGTCCGCCACCAGCGCCCAGTTGTTCATCAACAACGCGCAGTATGATGATGTCGGATACTACGACGTCATCGTGTTCAATGTGAACGGGTCGGTGACCAGCCAGCCCGCGTTCCTTTCGGTGTGGGTGCCGCCGGTTATCCAGATCCAGCCGACCAATCTGTACGTTTA
>CAYRPR010000344.1:0-3361 GCA_964425945.1 uncultured Verrucomicrobiota bacterium
GGCGGGGCACTGTTCGGTTTCATGCGGTATGCGGTGCTGATGGCGGCGATGCTGGTCGCCATTGCGGTGTTCGGCGAGGGGCGCCTGCGCGAGCAGGTGGTGGACGAGTCTCTGATCGGGCGGCACGCGATCACCCACCTGATGCCGTTGTACGAGGATCTCGCGGAACGGTACCCCGGCCTGCGCAAGGACGAGGAGGAGGACGAGGAAGCGATCGACTACGAATGGCCCTGGCGGCCCGAGTAACGCGCGCATGGCCAAAGTCATATCCAAATCGGTGATCGAGGAAATCCGCCTCTCGAACGACATTGTCGAGGTCATTGGTCATTATGTCCCGCTCAAGCGCGCGGGGTCCACGTTCAAGGGTCTCTGTCCGTTCCACAAGGAGAAGACGCCGTCTTTCAACGTGAACCCGCGCATGCAGATTTTCCATTGTTTCGGGTGCGGCGAGGGGGGGGATGTATTCAGTTTTGTAGAAAAATACGAGAACGTGGATTTCGCGACGGCGGCTCGCATGCTGGCGGAGCGAAGCGGCATCCGGTTGGACTACGAGACGGACCAGGACCGCGCGAAGGCGACCGACAAGGATATTCTCTACCGCATTCATGAACAACTCGCGATGTTTTATCATCGCACGCTGTTTGAATCCGAACTGGGTCAGCCCGCGCAGGCGTATCTGGCCCGGCGTGAGATTGACCGGGCGGTTGCGGACAAGTTCCTGCTCGGGTACGCGCCGGATCGATGGGACGTGATGGAGCGTTGGGCGGCGAAGAACGGGTGGAGTCCGGAACAGCTCGAGAAGATCGGCGTGATCATTCGCAAGGAAGGCCGCGACGGTTTTTATGACCGGTTCCGCAACCGCCTGATGTTTCCGATCCGGAACGAGCAGGGGCGGGTGGTGGCGTTCAGCGGTCGGGTGCTGGATGGTTCCGGCGAGGGCGCGAAGTACGTGAACAGCCCCGAGACGATGCTCTTCAAGAAGGGGCGCATGTTGTACGGCCTGGACCTGGCGCGTCAGCGCATGGTGGACGAGCGGCGCGCGATTCTGTGCGAGGGGCAGTTGGACGTGATCCGGTGTCATACGGCGGGTTTCACGCAGGCCATCGCGCCGCAGGGCACGGCGTTGACGAACATCCACGCGCATCTGATCAAGCGCTTCGCGGATGAAGTGGTGTTGGTGTTCGATGCGGATGAAGCGGGGCAGAACGCCGCGTTGCGCGCGGCGGAAGTACTGATGGCGGACGGTCTGAGTGTGAAAGTGGCGTCCCTCCCGAAAGGCGAGGATCCGGATTCGTTGATCCGCACGAAGGGGGCAGAAGCGTTCGGCATGCTGGTGGATGAGGCCTTGTCGATTGTGGGTTTTGGGCATGAGGTATTGAAGGCTCGGGAGGATCTGAAAGCCGGGGCGGGTCTGGTTCGCGCCTCGCGCACCCTGCTGCAGATCATTCAGCACGCCCCGAGTGCGGTCTTGCGGGAGCAGCATATTCGTGAAGCCGCCGACTTGCTGGGTGTCAGCGAGCAGGCGTTGACGGATGATATGCGCCGGATGCTGCGGCCGATAACCCGTACGCCGGATGAACTGGAACCGCGGGGCGAGACGCGCAAGGAGCATCCGCGCGAGGAGGTGGATTTATTGGAGCTGATGTTCGCGTATCCGGAGATATCGCCCCTGATCGAGGCGTATGTGCCGATGGATATCCTGCAGGATGGAGATTGCCGGACGATTGTGGAGACGTGGGTGAAGCGTCCGGACGATCCGGAATGGAATCTGATGAGCGATCTCTCGGACCGGTCGGCGGAATGCCGGCGCCTGGCCGCCGAGAAGCTGGATGAGCCGCGCCGGATCGTGGGAACGGATGTCACCGCGGAACAGGCCGCGCAGGAACTGATCCTGCGTTTATGGCGCCGGGATCTGGATCGTCAGCGCCAGGTCTGCAAGAAGAAGCTGGAAGCGGCGAAGGAGGAGGAGCGCCACGAGTTACGGATTGAGAGCGCGCATCTGACGGTGTTGATGCAGAAGATGAAGCGGTGGGACAACGCCTTGCCGGTTTTGCAGAACATGTGACGAACCCTGATTCGCCGTGTATGCCCGGTTTCTTGCTCCTTCTATCTCACACTTCCGGAAGTGTGAGATAGGTGAGTTGAAAGTGATTGGTAATAAGACGATTGTGACGGATTGGTGCCGTGAACAAGCCGGCCGATCCTGATGCCGGGGCGACGGGGATCAGAATTGGAACGGCAACGTGAAGCCCTGCTGGGCAGCGGGCGCCGGGACGAGGGCGCGGAATTCCGGGAGATTGCGCAGGGGATCAAATCGTCCGTCGCGCCGCACGGCATCCCGCACGCCTTCCCCGCCGAGTTCAATCGCCCGGCGCAACGCGTTCATGGCTTCGCCGGTCTTGTTCTGAACGCCAAGGACGGCGGCCATGTCGATCCACACGCGGGTGTTGCCCGGTTCCCGCTCCAGGAAACGGCGCAGGGCATATTCCAGCAGATCAAAGCGCTGGATATCCGCGTACAACTGGCCCACCTGCAGATAGACCTGGGGCGGTATACTGGTGTCGTTCAGGATCGACTGAGTCAGATTGACAAACCGGTCATTGATGCCGAGATCGCGATACAGTCGCGCAAGCTCCAGCGCGGCGTTCAGGTCGCCGGCCTGCCCGTCCTGGAACTGGCGCTCCAATTCCATGCGGCGGAGATCGGCCTGCTCGGTGCCGCGGATCTGATTCAGGAAATCCTCGACGCGGTCGTTGCCGGGATCGCCCTTCAATAGTTCCTCCATGATCGCGCGCGCGTCGCCGAACCGGCGATACTGCATGTACAGATCGGCCAGCCGGAAATTCGCCTCGGGACTCAACGGATACAACGCGATGGACTGCTTGAACGCGTGTTCGGCTTCGTCGAACATGCGCCGGTAATTGTAAATGCCGGCAATGGCGCTGCGCAGTTTGGAGAAGGTCTTGCGCGCCACCACGTCGCGCTGGAACCGCCAGTCATTCAGCAGGTACTCGGTGTACCAATTCCAGAATTCCCGGTCGTTCTTGACGATCTCGGGCGTGATCTCAATCGGCTCGGAATGGATCTTCAGGATCAGTCCGTGCGGTTCGAGGTACGGATACATCCACGGGATGACGTAGCTCTCTTCGACGTAGAAGGGATGCAAACCCTTGTTCGCTTCAAAGATCATGCGGGCGAGGATGCCGTTGATCATCATGACGCCGGCGACGCCCTGAACGCTGACGCGCCCGTCCTGCACGGTCACCTCGGCACCGGGGGGGATGCGGCCTTCCTGCACGTCCTTGACGTACTGCTGGAAGGCAATATTGCTGTCCTGCTGGGACGGGATCCAGATGGCGTC
>CAYRPR010000345.1:0-3358 GCA_964425945.1 uncultured Verrucomicrobiota bacterium
TGTTTTTTTCATGTTCCCTTTCTGCTCCTTGCGCGGGAGCGGTTATGGACGCTCCGCGCAGAGCAAAAGGGAAAAGGAATGGTTCCCTCGCGCCTCCTTCGCGAAAGCGATCCGTGAGGTGGAGGGCAAACACGTCTTCTGGCTTACGGCTTCAATCCTACTTCCCGCCTTCCTGTCCCGAAGGAGCAGTGGCGTATGGGGTTCGTAGCCGATTACAGCGGCGCGACCGCGTCCGATTTGCACGGAGCTTCCGTTTGTTTGCCCGCTGGTTCTGCGTTCAATGAACTGCGGCCAAAGTAGGAAAGACGGATAGAGGTGTCAAGCGCGGGGGCGGATCAATCGTCTTTGAAGACGAAGCGCTCGCCGGTCGGCATCGGGCGGTTCAGTCGCCATTCGCGCTGTTGCGGGGTCTCGTCGGCAATGTCCTGCAGGATCCAGTCCGCATACTGGTCCATCGTCAGCCTGGGCGGGGGAAATTCTTCGCGGATAACAGGCAAGTTAAGATCCGGAACCACTATCTTGGAGGGATCGGATTTGTTGTCTGATTTTGTCATGCAGTTCAATGCTCCCGTACCTGCGGATAAGCGAATGAAACGGCTCGCTTTCCACATCCACACGGTTCATTATGCACAGCCATCCGATATCCGGCAAATCCTTCCATTCTCGATTGGAATTGTTCTTCAGGGCGTGCATTTTCATGGTAATCAGGTTGATGACGGAAGGAATCAGATAAGTTGCCCCCTGTATCTCAATCTGCTGGCCGGTCACAAGGAGCTGTTGCATGGTTGATCTGTCCAGCAACATGAAGTCGACATCCGGCAGAAGAAGCGAGTGATGCCGCAAGCGAGCTGTGGCTGGGAACCGACGAAGTTCTTCGTATCCGTGCTTGGCCAGTAGGGTTTGCACCGCCTCGTAGTGCCCCTCCTCAATGGCCAGCTCGCGTGCAATGACTTGAAAAACACTGTCTGCCATGGAGCAGAATTTACGAGATTATCTCCCGACCAGCCAGTGAATTACACAAATTGCGGAATTTTCCGCTTCCCTCCAGCCCTCATTTGCCACTATATGTAGTGTATCCCAAGTTTCTGCCATCTACATGTAGTGTTTTCACGGGGGGATTACATGAAACTCATCAAGCAAGGCAAAGTCCGGGACATTTATAATATGGACCATGACCACCTGCTGTTGGTGGCCAGCGACCGTCTGTCCGCTTACGACGTTATTTTCCCTGACCCCTTTCCCGGCAAGGGGGCCGTGCTGACGGAATTGTCCCGCTGGTGGCTCGATCGCGTTCGATCGGTCGTGCCGACGCACTGGTCGCCGGCCAACGACGACCTGCTGAAACAACTTCCTGAAACGGAATGGCTCGAAATCGAACCGCAGTATCGCGGGGACCTGGCGCGGCGCGCCATGGTGGTCGAGAAATGTTCCGTCATTCCCTTCGAGTGCATCGTGCGCGGATATGCCTTCGGATCCTATCTGAAGGATCATCCCGGCGTGAAACCGATGACGCCGTTCACCACGCCGCTCTTTACGCCGACCACCAAGGCGGACAAGGGGCACGACGAGGCGGTGAGCTTCGAAACGATGCGCGATGCGATCGGATCCACCGCCGATCACCTGCGCGATAAATCCATTGAGCTGTTCCGGTTTGCCGCGGACATTTGCCTGCAGGCCGGAATCGTGCTGGTGGATACCAAGTTCGAGTTCGGTCGCGACAAGAACGGTGAGATCAAGCTGATCGATGAATGCTTCACGCCGGATTCATCCCGTTTCATCCTGAGGGACGATTTCGATCGCGGGAAATACGACTCCTACGACAAGCAGATCGTGCGTGACTACGTGGATCAACTGGGGTGGGACCGGAAGCCGCCGGCGCCGTCCCTGCCGCAGGACATCGTCGAAGAAACCATCGAGCGGTATCAATCCATCCGCGATCGCATCACCGGGGTCCTGGTCGCATGAAGTACCGCGTTACGATACAGATCAAGAACGGAGTCCTGGATCCCGAAATGGAGACTCTGCACCGGCTGCTCCAGCGTTCCGGCGTGAAGGATATCCGTCAGCTTTCGCATCAGCAGATCTACGATATAGAGTTCGGCAACGGCGTGGGGGAGTCGGAGGCCGCCGCCATCGCGCAAACCGTGGCGGGTGATGTGCTGGCCAATCCCGAAATTCACGACTGGACGGTGGAAAGGGCATGAACGGGGCGCGCGCGAGAATCGCCATCATCGATTTTCACGGGACCCTCTGCGAGCGGGATTGCTTCCACGCGCTGGCGCATTTTGACGAATGCGAACCCGTCCTGGTATCGGCTGACCAGGATCGGCTTCCCGGCCCGGTATCCGGGATCGTGGTGCCCGGCGGATTTTCCTACGGCGATTACATCCGGCCCGGCGCCATGGCCCGCACGGCGCCGATTACCCGCGTGCTGTACGAAGAGGCGGAAAAGGGCACGCCGATCATCGGCATCTGCAACGGATTCCAGATCCTGTGCGAGATCCGGCTGTTGCCCGGCGTCCTGTTGAAAAACCGCGACGGTCGGTTCATCTGTCGCGAGCTGTGCTTGAAGGTGGTATCCCGGAGAAGCCCTTTTCTGACCGGCGTGGATCAGGATGTTCTGCGCATCCCGATCGCGCACAAGTACGGTCAGTACTATGTGTCGCCGGATACGCGCGAATCGTTGATCGCCAACGATCAGGTCGCGCTATGTTACAGCGATGAGGTGGGGCGGGTGACGGACGCGGCCAATCCGAACGGTTCGGCGGGTAACATCGCGGGCGTGACCAATCGCGCGGGCAACGTGCTCGGCATGATGCCGCACCCCGAGCGCCGCGCGCTGCCGTGGTGCGGCGGACTCGACGGCCGCGGCATGTTTGAAGGCCTGCTGCAGGCTGGCCAATCCGCGCACCGCGATGTGAATCATGAACCCACCCCCGTTCCCCCTCCGGAGGGGTGCCCCGCACATGCGGGGCGGGGTGGGTGACCGCGTCCAAAAACGTGTGATGGAAAATGAACGACCTGATCGACAGCATATTGACGGCGCGCGAGAAGGACACGCTTCTGCGCGGCCTGGGTCGCGATCCGGCGTCCGCCGAAGTCGCGATGATCAGCGCGATGTGGAGCGAACATTGCGGCTATAAACACTCGCGCTATTTTCTCAAGCAATTGCCTCGAGAAGGCGAGCGGGTCCTCGCGGGTCCCGGCGAGAATGCGGGCATCATCCGTATCAGCGACGATCTCGCCATCGCGTTCAAGATCGAATCGCATAATCACCCTTCCGCGGTTGTTCCGTATCAGGGCGCGGCGACCGGGGTCGGCGGCATCCTGCGCGACATTTTTACGATGGGCGCGGAGC
>CAYRPR010000346.1:0-3321 GCA_964425945.1 uncultured Verrucomicrobiota bacterium
CCAGCCCGCCGACGATGAACTGTCCATCATGGCCCTCAAGGAACGCTGGATGTTCTGCCTGAAACCGGACGGGGAAATGGACAGCGAGCCCGAGAACGTCGTCGAGGCCGCCATCCCCCTCCTGTCCGGCAAACATCGCATCGGCGTCGTTCGAATCGGCAAGTGCAGCGAAAAGGAATTCTACGACGACGAAACGCTGACCATCCTGCAGACCTCGTCCCAGCAGGCCGCGGTCGCCATCGACAACGCCAACCTGTACCAACAGCTCGCCCTGCAGGAACGCATCGAGCAGGAAATGGCGCTGGCGCGCGACATCCAGCAATCGATGCTGCCGCGCGAGGCGCCTCATGTGACCGGTTACGAGATCTGCGGCGGCGGCGCGCCCGCCCTCGAGGTCGGCGGCGACTATTTCGATTATGTCAGCCACAATGGTCATTGGTACATGATCATCGGCGACGTGTCCGGCAAGGGCGTGCCGGCGGCCCTGATCATGAGTATCGTCCGCGCGCTGATGCACACATACCTGGAATTCGAGACCTCGCCCCGCACGGTGCTGTCACGCGTGAATCGCAACATTTCCGAGGGGCTCGAGCCGGAAATGTTCGTCACCATGTCCACCCTGCAGCTCGATCCCTCGAAACACAAACTCTGTGTCGCGCGGGCCGGACACGAGCCGGTCATGATCATTCACGCCAACGGCACGGTGGATAATATTGCGCCCCAGGGAACGGCCCTGGGCATGCTCGACGTGGATTCCTTTGACGAGATGATCGAGGAAACGGTCTGCGATATCCGCGAGAACGACACCATACTCCTCTATACGGACGGCATCACCGAAGCCCAGAACAAGGCCCTGGAGGAGTTCGGGTATGAACGCCTCGAAACGCTGGTCAAGCAGCACGCCCACCTCTCGCCGCAGGAGCTGTACAAGGTCATCATCGACGAGGTGAAATCCTTCGCCGACGGCATGGCGCAGAGCGACGACATTACACTGATCATCCTGCGCCGCACCGCGCGGGCCGCCGCCGGCCGTAATTGAGTCCAGACGGCGCCCTCCATCCCTGCCATCGCCCACGCAACGTGGAGGGCGGCGCCCCGTCGCCGCCCCTCCATCAGAACCGTCCGTACCGGTTCGCGTCAGCCGCGGACGCCGACCGTGGCGCGGGCTTCCCAGCCCGCGAGGGCGACGGCACAAACGCAGCGGGACATCGCATCGGCGCCGATGGAGCGGCGTATTACGAATCCAAGAATCGTAATACGCCGGTCACGGGCGGTTCATGTGGCGGGCCAGAACCTCCCGGACCACCTCGGCAAAGTCCGTGAACCGGTCGAACCCCGATGCGCGAATCTTCGCAACATCCAGCCGGCTGTTCTGCGGCCGTCGGGCCAGACGTCGGGCGAAAGCGCGGGCGGGAATCACCAACGCCTCCGGCTTGCCCATGAGCCGCGCAATTTCCGCCGTCCAGGCATATTGGGTCCGGCCCCGCTCGCCGCTGAAATGGAATACCCCGTCGGCTCCGCGCATGAGCAGAAATTGTATCGCCTCCGCCACGTCCCGCGTGGACGTCGGATAACGAATCCCCTCGTCGTCATACCGTGAAGGCGTATCGGCCATCAGAGCCTTCATGACCTTGCCGACGAAACCGGATGTGTCGAGCGTGGGGCCGCATCCGACCAGCAGTGGAATGCGCAGGATCAGGGAGCCCGGCCTTTGCAGGACGATATCCTCGGCCAGCCGTTTCGTTTCGCCGTAGTAGTTCACGGGACGGCGGGGCGAGGTTTCGGCGTAGGGCGGGGATTCGCCGTCAAAGACGTAATCGGAGCTGATGAAAGCCAACCGGGCGGCCGGCGGCAGGAACCGGCACAGATGATCCACGGCCTCCACATTGAGGCGCCGCGCATCTTCCCGGTTCGTTTCGCAGTAGTCCGGATCGCGATACGCCGCGCCGTGGATCACGATATCCGGCCGCTGAGCGCGGATCAGCGCCTCCACGGCCCCCGCATCCCGCAGGTCGCAGACCACGCGGTTCGGCCCGCCGTGTCGGAATGAGCCCCCCGTCACTTCATGGGTCCCCTGCAACACGTCGCACAGCGCCTGGCCGAGAAAGCCGCTCGCCCCGGTTATCAGACATCGTAACATCCGTTGGTTCTCCATTATTCCGCCCCGTGTATACGGGATGCCGTGCACGAATTCAACTGTTGCAATAATCGCCGCATCTCAATACGATGCCCTGCTTTATTTGCATAGAAGGAGCCAGAAATAGCGATGAATGTAACGATTGTTGGAACCGGTTATGTCGGGCTGGTCACCGGGGCCTGTTTCGCGGAAACCGGGCATACCGTCCTCTGCGTCGACAATGACGCGAAGAAGATCGAAATGCTGAACCGGATGGAGATGCCCATCTACGAAGAGGGGCTCGAGGAACTGGTCAAACGCAACCACGACGCCGGCCGTATCCGGTTTACCACGTCCATCGAGGAAGGCACCGATTTCGCCGAAGTGATCTTCATCGCCGTCGGCACCCCGCCCGGCTACCGCGGCCAGGCCAACCTCTCCTATGTCGAACAGGTCGGGCGCAAAGTCGCCGAACACATGACCTCCTACCGCCTGCTGGTCGAAAAGAGCACCGTCCCGGTCAACACCGGGGAGCAACTCAAGCGCACGATGATGAAGTATCTGCGCTCGGACATCGATTTCGACGTCGCGTCCAACCCCGAATTCCTGCGCGAAGGCACCGCGCTGAAGGATGCGTTCAATCCCGACCGCATCGTGGTCGGCGTGGAGAGCGAACGAGCCGCCCAGATCCTGCGGGACATATACCAGCCGATCGTGGACAAGAGCGGCTGTGAGTTTCTCGAGATGAACATCGCCAGCGCGGAATTGACGAAGCACGCTTCCAACTCCTTCCTCGCCATGAAGATCTCCTACATCAACGCCGTCAGTCGCGTATGCGAGTTGGCCGGCGCCAATGTGGAACAGGTCGCGCACGGCATGGGACTGGATAGCCGGATCGGTCGCCAGTTCCTTAACGCCGGCGTCGGATACGGCGGATCCTGTTTCCCGAAGGACGTGGATGCTTTCGTGCACCTGTCGGATCAAATCGGCTACAACTTCCAGTTGCTGAAGGAAGTGCAGAAGATCAACCAGTCCCAGCGCGAGCACCTGATGAAGAAGATTCAGCACGAGCTCTGGGTCATCCAGGACAAGGTCGTGGCCGTGTTCGGGCTGGCGTTCAAGCCGGGTACGGACGACGTCCGCGAGGCGCCGGCCCTGTATTTCATCCCGCAGTTGCTCGAAGCCAAGGCCCGACTCCGGCTCTG
>CAYRPR010000347.1:0-3311 GCA_964425945.1 uncultured Verrucomicrobiota bacterium
CGCGACCGACTGCTCACCCAGAACCGCCTGTCCCTGATCCGCCAGATGGCCGCCGCCCTGCATCACATCCACTATGCCGGCTATCTCCATCTCGATTTCAAGCCCGAGAACCTGCTTGTGCGCGAAGACGGTCACGTCGTGCTGATCGATTTCGACCTGATCCAGAAACACGGGCATTCGCCGGTCCGCATCCATGAATACCCCGGCACCCCCACCTACGTCGCGCCGGAAGTCATGATCCTGCAACGAGCCGATGAACGCGCCGACATCTACAGTTTCGGCGTAACCTGCTACGAGATGATCACATTCCATAAACCCTTCGAACGGGATACGCTCGACGAGGGCCGCGCCGCCCAACTCGATCCCGATATCGCGCCCACGCCGCCCGCCACCTATACATCCGACGCGCCGCCCGCTCTGGCATCCCTGATCCTCAAATGCCTTGCGAAAGACGTCAACTCCCGGTACCCTGCCATGAGTCTGGTAATCAAGAATCTGGAATCCCTGTTATGACCGATATCTACATCAATCAGCGCAAATCACGGAAGGGTTGCCTTGTCGTGGCCATCCTGCTGGTTGCGGCCGTGTTGGCCACCGTATACGCCTGGTTGCGCCCGAAAGAACCCCGCGCGGAGCGTGAACGGCCCGCCGAGGAAACGGCGACCTCCACCCGCAAAGCCCAGCCCGATGCGACACCCCGCGCACCGGCCGACGATCCGGGCGCCACCCTCCTGCATGAGGCCAGCACCCTGCAACAGGCCGACAACCTGCTGGAAGCCCGCGAGAAATGCCTCGCGATCCTGGACCAATCCCGGAACGCCCCCGTGCGCGCCGCCGCCGAAGAAATGCTCGGCGACATCAACATCAAGCTCGTGACGACCCCGCGCCGCATGCCGGAGAAAGAGGATTACACCATTCAGCGCGGCGATACGATCGCCGTGCTCGCCCGGCGCTACAACACCACCGTCGAGCTGATCCAGAAAAGCAACAATCTGTCCGGCCCCTTGATCCGCGTCGGCGATCGCATGCGCATCTTCAACGGGACCTTCACCGTCGAAATCAGCAAGACCCGGAATGACCTGATCCTCCATATGAACGACCGGTTCTTCAAACGGTATCGCGTCGGCACCGGCGAGTTTCAGCGCACACCCGTCGGAACGTTCAAAATCACCGACCGTATCGCCCAGCCCACCTGGTGGCGCCCGGACGGCAAAGCCATCCCGTACGGCTCCACCAACAATGTGCTGGGTACGCACTGGCTCTCGCTCGACATCCCCGGCTACGGCCTGCATGGCACCTGGGAACCCGAAACCATCGGTTATCAAATGAGCGCCGGCTGCGTGCGCCTGCTGAACGACGATATCGAAGAGTTGTTCACGCTGTTGCCCGTTGGCGTGCAAGTAACGATCCATGAATAAGTTGTATTCAGGAGATTGAGCCGTGTCATCCTACACCCTGCCTTTCGAAAAACCCATTGTGGAACTGGAAAGCAAGCTTAATGAATTGCGTTCCTTCAGCGAAAATCAGAATATCGATGTCTCCTTGGAGGTCGAGCGGATGCAGAAGAAGATCGAGGAAACCCGCGAGAAAATTTACAGCGAGTTGACCTCCTGGCAGAAGGTCCAGGTCGCCCGTCATCCCCTGCGCCCGTATACCCGCGACTATCTGCAGGAAATGGCCACCGACTTCGTCGAACTGCACGGCGACCGGATTCACCGCGACGACCGGGCCATCATCGGGGGCTTGGCCACGATCGACGGCAAGCGCGTCATGATCATCGGCACCCAGAAGGGCCGCGACACCAAGAGCAATCTCGAATGTAATTTCGGCTGCGCCTATCCCGAAGGCTATCGCAAGGCGCTTCGCCTGATGCGACTGGCCGCAAAGTTCAACGTTCCGATTGTCACGCTGATTGACACGCCCGGCGCCTTCCCCGGCATCGAATCCGAGGAGCGCCATATCGCCGAAGCCATCGCCGTCAACCTGCGCGAAATGTTCGGCCTGCGCGTGCCCATCGTCGTCTGCATCATCGGCGAAGGCGGCAGCGGCGGCGCCTTGGGCATCGGCATCGGCGACCGCATTCTGATTCTGGAAAACGCCTACTACTCGGTGATCTCGCCCGAAGGCTGCGCCGCCATTCTCTGGAAGGATCGCAGGTACGGCGATCAGGCCGCCGAGGCGCTCAAGCTGACGGCGGACCATCTGATCGCCGAGAAACTCGCCGACGAGATCGTCCCGGAACCGTTCGGCGGCGCCCATGCCGACCCGAAGAAGATGGCCCAAACCCTCAAGGCGCATATCCTGAAACATCTGGCTGAATTGGAAAAGGTTGAAACAGACGATCTGCTCGAAGCGCGGTATCAGAAGTTCCGGCATATGGGTGTTTTCCAGGAGAGCGACCTGCCGCCCGACGGACGGCCCATCGGAACCGGTGAATCCCTGGCCAACGGAAGCGGAGACACCACCGACGAGGTGTTCGCCCCGGACATCACACCCGGTGCCGAGGAAGAGCCCGAGGAAAAGCCCGCCAAGAAGAAAGCCAAGGCGCGAAAGAAGAAGGATTGATACCGCCACCAGCCGCGCTCGGCGAGCGCGGCATGGACTCAGGCGGGCCCGTCGCCGGCAGGCAGATCCAGCGCGATGTGCACATCCCGCAACTGGCGGTCGTCCACTTTCGCCGGCGCGCGCATCATCAGATCCATCGCCTTCTGCGTCTTCGGGAACGCAATGACATCGCGGATGCTGTCCTCGCCCACCATCATCATGGCGAATCGGTCCAGCCCCAGCGCGATACCGCCGTGGGGCGGCGCGCCATAACCCAACGCGCGGATCAGATGACCGAATCGATCCTCGATCTCCTCGGCCGGCAGACGAAGGGCCGCAAAGATTTTCGCCTGAAATTCCGGATCGTGGATCCGAATGCTCCCGCCGCCCAGTTCCACGCCGTTCAGCACGATGTCATACGCCTGCGCGCGAATCTTCAGCGGATCGGACTCCAGCAGTTCCACGTCCTCCGGATGCGGCGCGGTGAACGGATGATGCACCGACTGCAGGCGGCCCTCCTCGCTCCGTTCGAATAACGGGAAATCCGTCACCCAGACAAACGCGTATTGATCGTCCTGGATGACACCCGCCGCCTCGCCGGCGAGCAGGCGTAACCGCCCCAACGCCGTGTTGACCGTCGACGCCTCGTCCGCGCCGAAAAAGACCAGGTCGCCGTTCGCCATGTCCAGCCGCTCCGACAGAGCCGCCTTCTCGGCCTCGTTGAAAAATTTCGTAATCGGCGACTTCCAGGAACCGTCGTCCTGAAC
>CAYRPR010000348.1:0-869 GCA_964425945.1 uncultured Verrucomicrobiota bacterium
GGTTGGAATCGGACTGGCCGCACGCGCACCAGTGCATCCGAGTCAATTATGCGCTTCATCCGGACGCCGTCGAGCGCGGCATCGGCATCATCGCGGAAGAAGTGAAGCGAATCTACGCCGGCGCCTGATTCACCATCCCGCCAATTCCGAGGAAGGATGGAGAAGCATCAGGCCGGGGATTCGACGGAAATGCGCATCGTCGCTGATCACAGCCGCACCCGCCGACAGGGCGATCACAGCGATGAGCAGGTCCGATGAGGGAATGACCGCGCCCCCTTAGAGGAGTGCTTCGAGATAACGCCAGACCGTCCGCGCGATGAGGCGATGCCCCTCCGAGGTCGGATGAATCCCGTCGGGCAGGTTCAGGTCGGGATTCGCCGCCACGCCCTCGAGCAGGAACGGGATCAGCGTCGCGTCGAAGTCGCGCGCAATACGGCCGTACATCTCCTCAAAATCCGTCCGGTAGGGTTCGCCATAGTTCGCCGGCATTTTCATTCCGGCCACCACCAGCCGTACATCCGGGTACCGGGCCCGCGTCCGCTCCAGAATCGCGCGCAGATTCCCTTCGGTATGCGGTAACGGATGTCCTCGCAGGGCGTCGTTCGCGCCCAACGCCAGCACCAGCACGTCGATCCGCTGGGTGAGCAACCAATCCAGACGGTTTAATCCGCCCAGGCTCGTATCGCCACTGACGCCGGCGTTGATTACGCGATAGGATTTTCCGCTCTCGTCAATCAGATGCTGTATGATCGCCGGGAAGGCCTCCTCCGGATCGAGATGATAACCCGCCGTCAGGCTGTCGCCGAGAAACAGAATCACCGGCCTCGTATCCGTGACGGCATCCTCCGCCGTCCAGCCCGGGGGGCTGA
>CAYRPR010000348.1:879-2804 GCA_964425945.1 uncultured Verrucomicrobiota bacterium
CCGTTCCGGCCGGCCGCAACCGGCGACGATAAGCAGGCAAATGCCTCCGAACAGATGGAAAAACCTAAGCATGAACGGTATACTATGCCCGATTAAGCGGGTTTTCCACTTGGAATACGGATTACATATGACAAACCATAAAATCATCCTCTCCGTGGACGGCGTCAGCAAGACCTTCGAATCGGCCGGCCGATCGCTCACTGTGCTGAAAGATGTTCAGCTTGAATTGAAACAGGGAACCACCTGCGCCGTGATCGGGCCGTCGGGCAGCGGCAAGACGACGTTGCTCGGCCTGTGCGCGGGACTGGACCGGCCCACGACAGGTCGCATCACACTCTCGGACATCTGCCTGAACGATCAAACAGAAGACGATTTGGCCCGGTTGCGAAACCGGATAACCGGTTTCGTGTTCCAGACGTTCCGGCTGATACCATCGCTGACCGCCTTGGAGAATGTCATGGTCCCGGCGGAGCTTCAGGGCGGAAACCATCACCGGGAACGAGCCGTCGAACTGCTCGGCCAAGTGGGATTGTCCGAGCGGTTGGACCATTATCCGTCCCAGCTATCCGGCGGCGAACAACAGCGCGTCGCCATCGCCCGCGCCTTCATCAACAAACCGCAACTGATCTTCGCGGATGAACCGACCGGCAATCTCGATTCGGAAACCGGCGCGAACGTGCTCGACCTCCTTTTCGAATTGAATCGCGCGGAAGGCACCACGCTCCTGCTCGTCACGCACGACTCCGAATTAACCAAACGCGTGCGGCAAATCGTCACACTGAAAGCCGGAACCGTGATATCCAACCGGCGCAATGTCGGAACCACCCCATGACCCGTCTGCCCTGGATCATCCTTATGGCGTGGCGCGACAGTCGCGGCAGTCGCGCGCATCTCCTTGTCAGTATCTGCGCCGTGGCGCTCGGCATGGCGGCCTTGGTCGCCATCCGCTCGTTCGGCGAGCGGATGGAACGCGCCGTGGAGGCCCAAACCCGCATTCTGCTCGGGGCGGATCTGATGGTGCGGTCGGCGCAACCGTTCCGCGGCGCCGCGAACGACGCGCTGAACGCCATTCCCGGAGAGCAGGTCCGCGAAACGCGATTCTTTTCGATGGGCGTATTCCCAAAGCAGAACGCCAGCCGGCTGAGCCAGATTCGCGCCATGGACGGCGTCTTCCCCTTTTACGGCGAATTCGTGACGGAGCCGCCCGAAGCGGGACATCAGTTTCTGGAGGGCGAACCAACGGCCGTGGTCGAAGACAGCCTGATGATCCAATACGGGGCGGAAGTCGGCGACACTATCCGTATCGGCGTCCAGGATTTCGTCATCGCGGGCCGATTGATCCGCATCGCGGGCGAGGCGCCGGCCACCGCGATGTTCCTCGGCCCGCGCGTCTTCATCTCCGCGGACCATCTGCCGGCCACCGGACTGATGCGCGATGAGAGCGTTGCGCGCTACTACGCCTACTACCGCCTGCCGCCCGGCGTGTCGGCCACGGAACTCCAACAACGCATGCGATCCGAATGGACGAATCTGCGCCTCCGATCGGAAACGGCGAAGGAGCGCAAGGCGATGATGGGTGACTCGCTGGTGAATCTCTATCGCTACCTGAACCTGGGCGGACTCGCCGCGCTGTTGCTCGGCGGCATCGGGCTGGCCGGTACGATCCAGTTGTACGTCCGCAAAAAACGCGCCACCGTGGCCGTGTTGCGTTGTCTGGGCGCCGACGCGCAATCGGCTTTCATGGTCTATGTGGCGCAGGCGGTCGTCGTCACGGCAATCGGCGCGCTGGCCGGCGCGTTGTTGGGCGGCGCTCTGCAGTTCCTGTTGCCTCATCTGCTGGCGGATTTCCTGCCGATCCGCGTCGAACCGGGCTGGTCAGTTTCGTCCATGCTGTTGAGCCTCGGATTCGGGCTGGGCTTGTCGGT
>CAYRPR010000348.1:2814-3297 GCA_964425945.1 uncultured Verrucomicrobiota bacterium
CGGCGCATGACGTCGCGGTCGAGTGGACCGATGCGGTGGCGTTTGCCGCGCTGCCTCTCCTTCCGATACGACACATCCCGCCGCTCTCGGCTCTTCGCCCGGACGTGCACACAACGACATCCCGTTGGAAGGATCCGCTGCATGGGCTGGTCATCGGCGCATTGGCCCTGGCCCTGCTTCTCTTCACCATCTCGCATTCCGATCGCTGGATGCACGGTGTCATCATCACGGCGTCGCTGGGCCTGATCTTCGCTCTGCTCGGACTGGCCGCGCGAACCCTGATGGCAACCACGCGACGCCTGATGCGGGACGCCTGGCCGTTTACCTGGCGACAGGGATTCGCCAGTCTGTACCGCCCCAACAACCAGACCACGGTCCTGCTGGTTTCGCTCGGACTGGGCGCATTCCTGCTGGCCACCCTGTCGCTGACACAGGACAATCTCGTCAACTAGTTCCGCGGCGAGCACCGCGATAACCGCCCCA
>CAYRPR010000349.1:0-3291 GCA_964425945.1 uncultured Verrucomicrobiota bacterium
ACAGCGGTTTGCCGACAAAACCATCGTAATTCAAGGCCAACAGTTCCCGGTTCGTGTAGAACCGCAGATTGTCGCCGATCGTGTTGTGCTGGTCGGCGACCGTAATCGGCGCACCCGCCATCAGACACAGGGATATCACGCTCATTTTCTCGTTATCGTCGGCGAAGGTGTTGAGACGGATGAAATCGGGATCGAGAATGATCCGGCCCCGGCCCGCGATTCGCGACCAGTACGTCAGCCCGTCGACGGCGTTGCCGTACACGGACCAGCCGGTACGTTTCTCGCCACGGAACCAGTCGCCCCATTTCTCCCATGCGCCGTGTCCGGTGTCCTCGTTGATCCGGATCATGTGACCGTATCGCGCCTCGGCTTCCGCGTCGTGGTACAGATGCGGCATGACGAGGCTCAGGAACATGCCGGTTTCGTCCGCGGCTTCCCGCATCCAGCGGAGCGCGGTCACATAATGCTCGCGCGGGCGTTTGGGGCCGGTGGTCCCTTCCCAGCGGTCTTGGCCGTCTTCATACCAGGACAGGAAATCGATACGAAAATAGTCCACGCCCATGGCGGCGTAGAACCGGATCCATCCTTTCACATACTCCTCCGCGCCGGGGCGGTCGACCTGTACCCAGGTGAAATGCCGGGTCACCTCGTCGGGATCGATCAAGGAGGAGACCGGGATATCCGTGCCGGCGATCCGCGTGTCCTGATCCCGCTGATCCACGTGGATCCACAGCGGATTGCCGTACATGCCCAGTTTCATGCCGCGTTCGCGCAGTTCGATGGACCACCAGGCGTAATCCTGTTTCCAGTGGCGGGAATGGGACAGGCGATATCCGTTCTCGTTGAGTTGGGAGAGATCGCCCCAGCCGTCGATGCAGATCATGGTGTAGCCGAGCGGTTTCAGGTTCTCGTCCACCCAGTTGATATTGGCCAGCCATTCCTCCTCGCTGATGTAAACGTCGTGCTGGCCGGCCTGCTCCTTGATGATCTGGTTCTCGTACACGCTCCAATAGAGCGGGGCCTTGAAGGGGTTATGTTGGGCCCAGGCCGCGGTCGTGACCATGGCGATCGGGGCGAGCAGGAATAGGATTTCGGCCAGTTTCATGGGTGTAGACCCTAGTGGGTGCCTGGGGAAGGCGCAAGCTGTTATCGACGCCGGACTGTGGGCCATCGCGCCGTAACAGCCCGTCGCAATACTTATGCCGAACCGTTTGACATTTTATCATAAGCAGCATATGTTAATTCGAACATATGAAAGCAGAGATTAGAGAGTACTTGGCGCGAATCGGGCGGCGCGGCGGATTGAAAAGTCGGCGCAGGCTGGAGCCTCGGTATGCCCGGCGCATGGTTGCCGTTCGGGAGGCGCGCCGGGCATTTGCACGATACAAGGCGCAATGTTTCTGGTCGTATCGGGCGGATTGGAGGATTGGCGTGCACGATGTTCCCGCCGTCATCGAACAGCTCCAGCGGGAAGGGAACCGGGAGGCGTTCATGGCGGCCCGCCACCTTCAGCAACTTTGGAGAAATACATAATGCCCATTGCCGACTTTGAACGGGAACTACTCAGGTTGCTGGCCGCCCATCGCAACCCTGAAAGTTTTCTGGCCGGCGGCACCGTGCTCAATCAAGCCGCCGATACTCCTCGCACGTCGGAAGATATCGATGTCTTTCACGATACGGCAGAAGCCGTTCAAGCGGCCGTCAAACAGGACATCCCCGTCCTGAAGGATCACGGGTACGAGGTGGCCGTGATCTTCAATACCCCCACGTTTGTCAGGGCGACCGTTCAGCGAGAGGGGAGAGGCACGAAAGTCGAATGGGTCTTTGATTCCGCCTTCCGCTTTTTTCCAACGGAACCTGATGTGGAGTTGGGGTATCGTCTGAATATTTGGGACGCGGCGACCAACAAAGTCCTGGCCGCCGCGGCTCGTTCCGCGATTCGCGATTACATTGACCTGCTGCACCTCCATGCGAACCGGCTGCACCTTGGATCTCTGGTATGGGCTGCGGCCGCGAAAGATCAGGGGCTAAGCCCCGGTTTTATCGTGGAGGAGTTGTCGCGGAATCAACGATTTCCCGTGGGCTCTTTTGAATCACTCCAACTGGCCTCTCCGGTCGACCCACAAGCACTCAAGAAAACTTGGATCAACGCCCTTGATGAATCGCGCGCAATGATCAATGGCATTTTCGCCGATGCCCCCTATGGTTGTCTCTTCTTGGATAAGCAGGGAGATCCTCAATCGCCCACCCCCGAAACCCTGCCCCGACTCTCACCTCATTTCGGTTCCGTACGCGGTTGCCTGCCGAGAATTGATCCTGCGTGAATAACCAAGCTAACGCGCCATGCAGGGGCGCAAAGGGGCGGGGATCATCGCGAGGGACGGAGCATGAAGATGAGGCCGCCGGAGAGGGCGTAGAGGAGGCTGACCAGCACATAGGCGAGGGCCAGGGTCAGGGCCTGCACTTCCGGCAGATCCACGCGCGTAAAGAAGAAGACGTACGTCGCGTCGCGCACACCGATGCCGAAAATGGAGATCGGCAGGGCTTCCATCAGCGACACAAACGGCACGAACACGCAGAAATAGAAGAACGGGATGTCGAAATCCAGGCCGAGCGCCAGGAGCCAGATGCAGGTAATGACGGTGAACTGGAATACGAACGAGACCGCCATAATTTGAAGAAACAGATTCGGCGCCTTGCGATACTGGTTCACCGACTCAAGCAGTTTCAGCGCAAAGGATTTCAACCCCCCGAGCGCCGACAGCGGCGGACGGTCAAAGAACCAGCGAATCAATCCCTGCTGAAACAGAGCTCCGACGACGAGGAACAGGGCCACCATTCCCAGCACGGGTATCCACAGCAGCTCGACATCCCGCAGTAGCTTCAGGCCGAGCAGGCCGAAGACCACACCGAACAGCACCAGCGCGACAAAGCCCGAGATCCGGTCCGCCAATACGGAGGCGAAGGAATGGGCCGTCCGCTTGCTGTAGCGCGCGACGTCGAAGACACGATAGGCGTCGCCGCCGATATTGGACGGCAGGAACATGTTGAAGAATGTGCCCACGAGATAGCTTGCCGTCAGGGTGCGCCACGGGATATCGATCCCGTCGGCCTTGAGCAGGAGCTTCCATTTCAGCGCGCTGATGGCGGTGTTGAAGAAGAGCAGGACGAACAAGGCGACGAGCGGCCACGCGCGCAGGGTTTTGAAGACATCGACGAACTCGGCGAGGTTGATGCGGCGGTAGAGAAACCAGATCAAGCCCAGGCTGATCAGGATGCGGAGGGGAAATA
>CAYRPR010000350.1:0-3277 GCA_964425945.1 uncultured Verrucomicrobiota bacterium
CTGAACCTTGCCTAAATCTCCCTCAAGACTGGCTCCGCTCGCGGGACCACCGCGGGCGTGAGCTTCCGGTATGTATACATGATGAAGTCTGTGTAACAGTTTTACTGCCGAATGTGAAGAACCGCCTCACGGCGGCCCTACATACGCCGTAATTGGATCATGTTTGTAGGGTCGCCGTAAGGCGATGGAATCGCAGCTTGGAATACTATCGCCTCACGGCGGCCCTACGAACGAAGAAAGAGTACTTCCTCCAGGGCCGGTAGATTCCCGACATGCCGGATGGCGCGCCGGAGTATGCGGCCCGCCGGCGGAATGTGATCCAGAAAACGCTTGCATCCGGGCATCCGGCTCAACCGGACATACGCCCCCAACGCCTGCACCAGGCGCTGGATGGCCGCGCGCCAGAAATCCTCTTCGCGAAATACCGATGCCGGCACAAGCTCAGCGTAATCGGCGATCAGCAATCTATATAGATTTTCTTGTAATTCTACGTAGGGATCGCACAGGAGCGAGGCCAGGTCATACGCCGCCGGCCCATAGCGCATGCCCTGGAAATCGATGAAGCACGGCCCGCCGCGAAGCCACAGTATGTTGCTGGATTGCAGATCGCGATGCACCAACACGGGTCGGATATGCGCCAGGCCATCGGCCAGACGCTTCAGCTCACGTCGCACCCCACGGATCAGCGAAGGAGGAGCCTTCAGGTGATACCCGGCGAACTGATCCAGAAAGAGTTCGTGTTCCGCCTTGAACAACGCCGGCCCGAACGGCTCCATCAACGGACAGCGCGTCCTCCTCGCCGCGGTCGTGGCCCGCGTATGCCAAATGGACACGGCGGCCAGAACGCGCCGGTACGCGGATAATAGATCATCGACCGGCAGATCCTGCAGCGAACGATCGCCCGCGTCCTCAATATACAGAACATTTTCCTGATCGTCCCGATCGAGAATGCGCGGGATGCGGATTCCGCATTTCAACAGGAACTCCGTATGCCGCGCGTACAGGGTATTCTCTAATCGTGAAGGATCATATCGCATGAGTATGCATCGTTTGCGGCCCTGGATGAGCCGGAGATAGGCTCTCGCCGATCCTCTCGGCGGCATGACGACCATCGTCGCCGCGTCCGGATCCCAACCCATACACGCGAGCCGCCGGCACTCGTGATCGGCCAAGCTCGGCGCGGCACGGACCGCCATGTGCCGCACCAATCCGTGTACCCGCGCGCCCTGTCCCACCACGGCGCGTTGAACTCGCGCATCGGACGCGATGGACGTGCCGCCGAATAGAACCGAGTCGCTCACCTCCGCCCCGCGTTCGAGCATAACGCCCTCTCCCAGTGAAACCATCCCCCGGATCGTCGCACCGCCCCGGCGAGCCGTCCGTGCGCGTCGTTCCGCATCGCGTACCAGGGCTCCGAACAACGTACGTTTTCCCCGGTGCCGTTCACGCAGCCGTTGGTGCGCTTCGATATATTCGCCCGGGGTGCCCAAATCGGACCAGAGCGCGTTCGGTACGGTCATACCGCCGATACGATGACCTTTCCGCATGGCCCGTTCATAGGCTTCCACAATCCCCGCAAATCCCTCGTCCGGCAAATACTCAAAGATGCGCCGCGTCAGCACATGCAATCCGCAGAATGTGTACGTTCCGGGGGCGCCGGGTTTCGGATGACGGAAATCAGTGACGTACGTACTCTTCATCTCCACACTGCGCGGCCCGTGCGCCCCGTCCAGCCAGGTCATGGCCAGCATGCGACGCGGATCGAAGGCGGCTATCAACGGAGCGGGATTCAAATCCGCGATGATATCCGCGTTGATCAGCCAGAACGGTTGGTCATCAAAGAACCATTCGACCTTCTTCAAGCCGCCGCCCGTACCGAGAATGCCGGGCTCGTAGGAAAACTGAATGCGGAGATGCGGACGCGGAGCGCTGAGGACATGGTGCAGGATTTCCCAAGGACGGTGATGCAGGTTAATGATCACATCCCGCACGCCCCACGATGTCAGCTGGTCCAACAGGATGTCCAGCGCCGGACGCCCCCAGACCGGAACCAACGGCTTCGGACAGGCACCCGTCAACGGACGCAGTCGCGTACCGTACCCGGCGGCCAGGATCATGGCTTTGTGGGGGCGCTTCATCCTACGGTTTTCCATTCCCCGATGATGCGCAACAAGTCATCCAGTTTCTCGTCCGGTGTGCAGCCCTGCATACGCGGGAAACGCCGGTTCTTCATCAGGAAAACACCGCCTCGCGTCATCATCACCTTGTCCTCTTGTGTCTCGATCCGACGGATGTCGTTACCGGCGGACTGTAACCGAATCCGGGCGATCTTGAACAGCCGGTTCATCGCGGGCGGCAACGGACCGTATCGATCCCGGCAATCGTTCAGGCAACCCTCAAGTTCATTCGGCGTGACCAGCGACGCAAGTCGGCGATACAGATTCACTCTCAGGCTCTCGTCCTCGATATAGTCATAGGGAATCGCCGCGGCGTTGTCCGCCGAGGCGTGGGACGGCGAAGGATCAATGAAATCCAGTTTGATTGCGACATCGATGATCGGCGGAACGGGCTCGCCTTTCAAGCCCGCGATCGTGCGGTGCAGGAACTGGCAGTAGAGATCAAACCCGACGGCGTGGATGTGTCCGCTCTGTTCGGCGCCGAGGATGTTTCCCGCCCCGCGCAGTTCGAGATCGCGCAGGGCCAGCTTGAAGCCGGACCCCAGGCCGGAATATTTGCGTAGCGCCTGAACGCGCTGGCGCGCGGCGCTGAACAGGGTGCCGTGCCGCGGCAGGAGCAGGTACGCGTAGGCCTTGTGCTTGTACCGTCCCACCCGCCCCCGCAGCTGGTACAGGTCGGCCATGCCGAAGCGGTCGGCCCGCTCGATGAAGATCGTGTTCACGTTGGGAATGTCCACGCCGCTTTCGATGATGGTCGTACACAAGAGCACGTCGATATCCCCGCGCACGAAGGAAAGCATGATCGACTCCAGTTCCCGCTCATGCATCCGGCCGTGCGCGATCGCCATGCGCGCCTCGGGTACCAGACGCGCCAGCTTCCGGTGCGCGTGCTGGATGGAATGCACGCGGTTGTGCAGATAGAATACCTGCCCGCCCCGGCCCAGCTCCCTCCGGATCGCATCGCGCACGATATCGTCGCCGTACTCCGTCACAATGGTTTCCACCGGCAACCGTTCCTGCGGCGGGGTCTGGATGGTGCTGATATCGCGCGCGCCGGTCAGGCTCATGTATAACGTGCGTGGAATCGGCGTCGCTGTCAT
>CAYRPR010000351.1:0-3262 GCA_964425945.1 uncultured Verrucomicrobiota bacterium
GGATATCGCCAGCATGCCGAGATGGGCGTGGCCGGCGGTTACGTGCGACACGCCGTCCCGGCGATACGGTGGCAGCGCTGGTTTGACCTGCATCCCGCGGAAACGGTTCCGTTCACGTATACGCTGAACGGCCAGGGAAGCGCCTCGCTGTCCCTCGTGCCGCAAATGGATGTGCGGGTGTACGGGGCGGCCGGGGTGCACGTGAATGTCGATCCGCGCCTGGAGCTGTCGGGTTCCGCCACCATGGTCGATGACGTGGTCACGGAGGCGGACTGGAAGTTGGGCGCGTACGCGGATGTCAATGCCGGGCTCAGCATCATCGGCATCGACGGCGGAACACTGCCCGGCTTGCCTCCGTTTCGACTGTATACACGGGAATGGAGCGAGCACTATGTGAACGAACCGGAACCCGATCCCACGCCGGTCATCACGCGTCAACCCTTCCATCAAATGGCGAGAATCGGAGACACCATGCAGTTCAGCGTGGACGCGACGGCGACGGCGCCCCTCACCTTTCAGTGGTATCATAACGGTCAGTTTCTGCCGGGCGAGACCAACCGCACCATTCAGCGGACGAATATTCGACCGGGACATCACGGCAGTTATCACGTGCGGGTCACCGCGTCGGGCCTGTCGGTGGATTCCCTGAACGCGAACCTGAGTTTCGTGCCCGATGGGTACACCGGCCCCGCCTCGGGTGGCATGGTTCCCATTCCCGGCGGCGTGAACAGCGGCACCGATCCGGATTTCGGACCGTACATCCTTTCGGTGACGGGATTCCACATGGATCGCTTTCCCGTCACCAAGGCGTTGTGGGACGAAGTCCGGGCCTGGGCGATACAGAACGGCTATTCGGACCTGGCCCCGGGTTCCGGAAAAGGGGCCAACCACCCCGTGGCCAATGTATCCTGGTATGATGCGGTCAAGTGGTGCAACGCCCGCAGCGAAATGGAGGGGCGAACACCGGCCTACTACACGTCCGCGTCCCACTCATCCGCCGCGATCTATCGGACGGGATCCGTGGACGTGGAAGACGGGTGGGTTCTCCCGGATTCGGGATATCGCCTGCCGACCGACACGGAATGGGAATACGCGGCACGCGGCGGGTTGATCGGAAAGCGATTCCCGTGGGGGGACACGATCCAGCATACGCGCGCCAACTACTACAGCTCGGACTTATTTGCCTACGACACGAGCTCCACGCGGGAATATCATCCGGCGTTCAGCCAGGATTTCTACCCGCACACCGCGCCCGTGGGATCGTTGGCGACGAACGGATTCGGGTTGTATCACATGGCCGGCAATGTCTCGGAATGGGTATTCAACCGCGGAACGAACACGATGTGGGTACTGCGTCTGGGGCGCGGCGCGAGTTGGGGCGACTTCGCGAACTGGGCCCGGGTGGGCGTCCGGCTTCAGGACGATCCGGCCGATTCGAGCATGTACTGGGGTTTCCGGACGGTGTTGTCGTCACCGGCCACCGAGCCTGTTCCGGACGACACCATGGTCCTCATCCCCGGCGGAACCAACAGCGGCGCCGATCCCGATTTTGGAAACTACAGCCTGACCGTCACGGGATTCCGAATGGATCGCTATCCCGTCAGCAAGGCGCTGTGGGACGAAGTCCGGGCCTGGGCGGCGCAACACGGTTATACGGACCTCGGGGCAGGAACCGGAAAGGCGCCCGATCACCCCGTGGTCAATGTAAGCTGGTATGATGCGGTCAAGTGGTGTAACGCCCGAAGTGAAATGGAGGGGTCGACACCGGCCTACTACACGTCCTCGTCCCATACATCCTCCGCCATCTACCGGACGGGGTCCGTGGACGTGGAGGCCGATTGGATCCGCCTGGATACGGGTTACCGCCTGCCTTCGGATACGGAATGGGAATACGCCGCGCGTGGAGGCTTGATCGGGAAGCGGTTTCCGTGGGGGGATACGATCCAGCATGCGGTTGCCAACTATTACAGCGACAGTTCCTTCAATTACGATACGAGCTCCACGCGGGAATATCATCCGGAGTACGGCCACGGCAACTTCCCCTTCACGGCGCCCGTGAGCGCGTTGGCGACCAACGGATTCGGATTGCACCACATGGCCGGCAATGTCTCGGAATGGGTCTTCGATTGGTCGCCGGTCTATGTGGGCTTCCTTCGCGGGGGGCGCGGGGCCAGTTGGGGCGATTTCGCGAACTGGGCCCGGGTGGGCGTCCGTATCCACGGCGAACCCGCCGACGCCAATATGTATTGGGGCTTCCGAACCGTGCGACCCGCGCCGAATCCATGACGCGATGACGGCGTGAGGATCCATGAGCGCGAGACGCGACACAGTCCGACAGGTCGCCGCCGGCCTGCTTCTGCTGCTGGCTTGCATTCCCTTTACAGCCACGCACGCCATACTGGCGGGCGACGAATTCGCGCTACCCGCCGACAGCCCGTCCAGTCGCATAGACCCGCTGGACGCCGCCTCGCCGTTCAATTTCGTCGGCGCCCTTCAGATCACATCGGGCGCGCAGTCCTTCATCGGGTCCGCGTCCGTCCTGTCGCCGCACTGGGTGCTGACGGCCGGCCACAACGTGGATCTCAGTGACGACGGGAACGTGGATGTCGGATTAACAGCCACGCTGCACATTTCGGGTTACAGCACCTACAGCGCAACGGACATCATCATCCAGCCCGGCTTCACCGGTTTCGGCAATCCGTCCATTCATCACGATCTGGCCCTGCTGTACTTCGAAGAGGCGCTACCCGATCTTCATTTTCCCGCGCTCGGCTTGTCTCCGAATATCGGCGATGACGTCACACTGGCGGGCTACGGCCGTTCGGGCTATGGCAACTACGGCTACACCACCGACGCCACCCTGACCAACCGACGCATCGGCTACAATACGATCAGCTCCCTATCACAGGAAACAGGCGGGGAGGGGCTGCTCTACCGTTACGATTTTGATCCTCCTGACAACCCGCTCAGTCTCGGCAACGACCGCGAAACCCTCATCGGTCCCGGCGATTCCGGAGGCCCCCTGCTCCTGCCCTGGGACAGCGGGCATGCACTGGTCGGCGTCAACACCTTCACGGAGGGCTTCGGCGGCCGGTTCGGGGATATGGGTGGTGGCGTTGCCCTGGGGCCGTACTGGGCCTGGATCGTCGCGGAAACCGGACTGTCCGTTATTCCGGAACCCCATACGCTGGTTTGCTTTCTTCTGGGCGTCGCGCTGCTATCTCTTTATCGACACATGACATCGTCTCTGCATAAGCATCCC
>CAYRPR010000352.1:0-3254 GCA_964425945.1 uncultured Verrucomicrobiota bacterium
AGATCGCATTCCTGTTCCTGCGCGGTTTCCAGGATGGCGGGGGCCGATCGCCGGCCCTCGGCCACGAGACCGACGGCGTCATACTAGTGCGAGAGGGCGAGGCGCAGGCCCGTCTGGTTGGTTTCCCCGGCCTGTTCGTACGCGTGGTTCTCGGCCACGGTGATGACGATCAGTTCCACCCGCAGGGCTTTGGCGAGGTCGACGGCCTCGCGCAGGGCGTCGGAGGCATGCGCACTGCCGTCAAAGGCCACGAGGATCTTGCGGATGGGCTCGAAACGCGATGCCGTGACCATGCAGGGCTTGATCGAGTGTCGCACCACGCGTTCGACGGTGGAGCCCATGGCGTCGCCGATAATGTCGGCATGGAGTCCGCGCTGGCCGATGATCACCAATTCGGCCTGTTTCTCCTCGTCGAGAATGACCCGGGAGGGGTGGCCCATCATGAGCTTGCATGCCGCGTCGATGCCCGCCTTCCGGCAGCGGTCGTCGAAGGCGGTTACCACCGCTTGGCCCTTCTTTTCGAGGATTTCACGGAACTGCTGGAGCTGGCTGCCGTAGGGTTGCGCGCCGATCCAGCCGGAGATGTCGGCCATCAGGGGGCCTTCCAGCAGGCGGGAGTCCAGGACGTGCAGGCCGGAAAGCCGGGCCTTCAGGTGATGGGTCAGGTCGAGCGCGTACTCGCAGGCAATGTCGCCGTGTCGTGAACCGTCGGTGCAGACGAGGATGTTCTTGATCATGTCGGCTCCTTCGCGATTCGGAGGTTGCAGCCCTTATCCATATAATAATGATAACCGAATCCTGCGCGTCTGTCGACCTTCGTTGCGGCGGAATCGCGTCTTGCGCAGGTCGCCAATGAATTGATAGGATCGAATTTATGGCAGTCAAGAAGCAGAACGTACGCGCGGGATGGCCGGAGGCGTGGGGCATTCTGTTGCTGGCCCTGTGCGCCCTCATGTTCCTGAGCATGGTCAGCTACAATCCCTACGATATCAGCCTGTTGAAGGATCCACCCAATGATCCGGCGTTGAATTTCATCGGTCCGGCCGGCGCGTGGTTTGCGTTTTTCGCCTTTTCCGCGTTCGGCGTGGCCGGCTATCTCCTGCCGGTCTGTATCGGAGGTATGGGCGTCATTTTCCTCTTGAAGACGGAGGGACGGCTCTGGCCGAAAGCGGCCTGGATGACGGTGATGCTCCTGGCGATCACCCTGTTGCTGGAGATGCAGACGCAGATATGGAACGGCCTGTTGCACTCGCTGAACGTGGGGTCGCCCGGGGGGCATGTCGGGCATCTGCTGGGTACCCGGGGACTGGTGCGCATCATGGGGGGCGTGGGGACGGGGATCCTGTCCTTTTCCGGACTGGTGATCGGCGCGATCTTCCTGTTTGAGATTCATCCGTTCGTGCTGGCCCGTCGATTGTGGGAGGCCGGCCTCGCATTGTACAAGCAATGGGAGGAGGCGCGCGCCGAGAAGAAGGATCGCTCGGCGCAGATCGAGGATGAGGCGAAGGAAATCGCGAAGCGGCGTCAACGTCTCGAGGAGGCGATGAAACAGCGCGAGAAATCGATCGCGGCCGAAACCGCGCGCAAGCCGCCGCCGCGCGAGGACGAGCCGGAGGCGATTGAGCCGCCGGTCCGTCCGGCCGAGACATCGCGCGTGACCGCGCCGCCTCCGCCGGCCAAGACGGAACGGCCCAAGCCGTCGCCGAAACCGAAGGCGGAAGAGGAGGCGCCCATGGCGCCGGTGACGATGTCGTCCAGCTATCGCCTGCCCGGTCTCGACCTGCTCGATACGCTGCCGCCGACCAAGGATCGCGAGATCCGGGACGATCACCAGGCCGCCGGCACCATTTTGAAGGAGACCCTGGCGGAGTTTGGTATCGAGGCCGAGGTCGTCAATGTCGAGCGCGGTCCGGTCGTCACGCGCTACGAGGTTCTTCCGGCGCCCGGCGTACGGGTCGAGCGCATCGCGGGCCTCAGCAACAACATCGCGCTGGTCATGAAGGCCGAGAGCGTGCGTGTGCAGGCGCCGATTCCGGGGAAGGGGTTGGTCGGCATCGAGGTCCCCAACACGTTGTCCAGCATGGTGTTTTTGCGCGAATTGATCGAGAGCGACACGTGGCGTCATTCGCGGGCGGCCCTGCCGCTTGCGTTGGGCAAGGATGTCGGCGGTCATGTGCTGATTGCCGACCTGGCCGACATGCCGCACGCCCTGATCGCCGGCGCGACCGGCTCGGGCAAGACAGTCTGCATGAATTCCATCCTGGCCGGCCTGCTGATGAGCCGTACGCCGGAACAGATGCGCCTGATGCTGATCGATCCGAAGATCGTCGAGTTCTCGGCGTACGAGAAACTGCCGCATCTGGTCGTGCCGGTGATCACGGACGCGAAGAAGGTCAGCCTGGGCCTGCGCTGGGCCATCAACGAGATGGAGAAACGCTACAAGCTGCTCGCGAAGGCCGGCGTGCGCAATATCAAGAGTTACAACAGCCGCCCGATCGTGAAGCAGGCGGAGTTGTTCGAGGGGGTCGAGGAGGGGGAGGAGGAGAAGGAGGAGCGGCCGCCGGATCGATTGCCCTACATCGTCATCGTGATCGACGAGTTGGCGGACCTGATGCTCGCCGCGCAGGCGGAGATCGAGGGTTCGATCGCGCGCCTGGCGCAGTTGTCGCGCGCCGTCGGGATCCACATGATCATCGCCACCCAGCGGCCGTCGGTCAACGTGATCACGGGCACGATCAAGGCCAATTTCCCCGCGCGCATTGCGTTCCAGGTCGCGCAGAAGGTCGATAGCCGGACGATTCTGGACGCGGGCGGCGCCGACAAATTACTGGGGCGGGGGGACATGCTGTTCCTGCCGCCGGGCAGCGCCAAGCTGATCCGCGCGCAGGGCACGATGACCAGCGACGAGGATATCCGCCGCATCGTCGCGTTCATTCGCGATCAGGCCGAGCCGCAGTACGAGGTAGCGATCAAGGAGAAGATCGAGAGCAAGGCCGCGCTGATTCCGGACATGGAAGAGGACGACGACATGCTCGAGGCCGCGATCGAGATCATTCGCCAGACGCGCCGCGCGTCCACCTCGTCCCTGCAACGGCGTTTGCGCATCGGCTACACGCGCGCGGCGCGCCTGATGGACCTGCTTGAGGAGCGGGGCGTGGTCGGGCCGCCGCAGGGGTCCGATCCGCGCGAGATTCTGATCGATCTGGACGGCGAAATCCCGCAGAATGTGGCAGAAGAGGAAAATTGAAGAAGGG
>CAYRPR010000353.1:0-3253 GCA_964425945.1 uncultured Verrucomicrobiota bacterium
TTGAACGCGCAGCCGACGCGCGGATCGTGGGCAGCATCTTCAAAGGCAAGATTCAGAATGTCGAAGACGCCTTGCAGGCCGCGTTTGTCGATATCGGGCTCAAGAAGAACGCCTTCATCCACTACTGGGATATGATCCCGGAAGATGCCGCGCGGCTGGAGGCCGAAGAGGGCGTGTCGCGCCAGCGGTCCCAGCGCAAGCGGAAGTATCCGCAGGGCGAAATGGCCAGGAAATTCCCGGTTGGATCCGAAATCGTGGTGCAGGTGACCAAGGGCGCGATCGGGACCAAGGGGCCCCGCGTCACAGCCAATCTCAGTGTTCCGGGTCGCTACCTCGTGATGATGCCGGGTAGCCGG
Source organism: uncultured Verrucomicrobiota bacterium (assembly GCA_964425945.1). Classification (GTDB taxonomy): domain Bacteria; phylum Verrucomicrobiota; class Kiritimatiellia; order SLAD01; family SLAD01; genus CAYRPR01. Next base: position 357 of record CAYRPR010000353.1, read on the forward strand.
CTCAAGGGGGTGTCCAAGAAGATCGAGAACGCCAAGGAGCGCGAACGACTCAAGAAGATCCTCGCGCGGCTGCCTATTCCGGACAATATCGGATTGATCGTGCGGACGGCGGGCGAAGGCGCCCGGCAGACCAGTTTCGTGCGCGATACGCGCGGCCTGGTTGATATCTGGAATGAGATCGAGCGAGGGATTCGCGAGTTGCCGGCGCCATGCCGCCTGTACCAGGAACCCAATCTGGTGGAGCGGGTGGTGCGCGACTCCCTGACGGAGGATGTGGACCGGATCGTTATCGATGATCAGGAAGAACATGATCATATCCGTGATCTCATTTCCAAGCTGTCGCGGCGGGCCCGTAACCGGCTCAAGCTCTACGACGGCCATATCCCGATCTTCGAGCACTTCGAGGTCGAGCGTCAGTTGGAGAGCGCGTTCCAGCGCAAGGTCTGGTTGAAGTCCGGCGGCTATCTGATTTTCGACGAGACCGAGGCGCTGGTGGCCATCGACGTGAATACCGGCCGGCACAAGGGCGGCGCCACACAGGAAGAGGCGATCGTCAAGGTCAATACCGAGGCGGCCGAGGAGGTGGCCCGCCAGTTGCGCCTGCGGAACGTCGGCGGATTGGTCGTCATCGACTTCATCGACATGAAGTCGCGGCGTCATCAGAACTCCGTATATTGCACTCTGAAAGACGCCTTGCGTCGCGACAAAGCGCGGACAAACGTCCTGCCGATCTCCGATCTGGGGCTGGTGGAAATGACCCGCCAGCGCGCGGAGGAAAGCATCCGCGCGGCAACCTTCACGGATTGTCCGTATTGCCACGGACGCGGCAAGGTGAAGTCCGGCCTCAGTATGAGCGTGGAGATTCAGCGGCGGTTGACGCAGGTGCTCCGCACGCACCAGAAGGACGCGGAAGGGGTCACCTACAAGGTTACCGTACACCCGTCGATTCTGGAGCGCTTGCGCAGTGAGGATGAAGGCATGCTCATTGCGATGGAGAAGAAATACAGCGCCCACCTGTCCTTTGCCGCCGATCCGCATGTGCATGTGGAGCAGTACCGGATAGCGCGTCAGGATACGGGCGAGGAATTATATTCCACCTCGCCGGACGCCGGAAGGCAGCAGGCGGAAAGCAGATAGGCGCGCTTCGAGCTGAGCGGGTCAACGCACGGAGACGATGGGTATCCAGCCCCGGACCGCGTTGATCAGATAGCGCCGCTCGGCCGCCAGGAAGTCGTCGACCGTTACCGTATCCTCTCGTATCCGCCCGCGTTCCAGCAGGTGCGCGCGATAGGTGCCGCCCAGCAGGCCGTCTGAAATCGGCGGCGTGAGATAGGCGTCGCGTATGTTAACGACGACATTGGCGATGGTTGATTCCGTGATGTGCCGGTCCGGATTCCAGAGGATGACGTCGTCCACACCCGGATGCGCCTCCCGCCATCGCGCATACATGTCGCGTCGGGTGGTCTTGTGATAGAGATACCGGTTGTTCGGGTCGATGGGCTCTGTCGCAAGGGCGACCGTGAACCGTCGGGGACGAGGCATGCTGGACAGGGGAACGGCCTCCACGGTGACTTCGCCGTCGTCCGAAACGAGCAGGCGCACGCGATGCGGTTCAGCGGCGTAGCGGGCGGCCTCGTTATCCAATCGGTTTCGCAGGCTGTCCGAGTCGACGGGAATGCCGAAATACCGGGCCGATTGATCCAGTCGGTCGAAATGATAGTCCATCAGAAAGTGGCCCGCGCCGGGACGCCATAACAGCGTTTCGATCAGGGAGAAGGGGCGGCGATCCAGCCGGAGCACGAGCGCCTTGTCCGCGCATTCCTCGTATTCGCGGCGCGGTTCGGAATCCCATACAATCCCGCCGCCGGTTCCGTATTCCGCCTGCCCCGTATTGCGGTCGATGCACACCGTCCGAATCGCGACATTGAATTGCGCCTGGCGGTTCGGGGATAGATAGCCGACGGCGCCGGTATAGATGCCGCGAGGCGATGATTCGAGGCGCCGGATGATGCGGGATGTCTGGATCTTGGGCGCGCCGGTAATCGACGCGCAGGGAAACAGGGCGCGAAAGATATCGGTACAGGAGGTGCGGGTTTCGGCGGTCACTGAGGAAGTCATTTGCAGAACGGTATCATACCGCTCCACGTCGAATAGCCGCGACACATCCACGGTTCCGGGACGCGCGATACGACCCAGATCGTTGCGCACCATATCCACGATCATCAGGTTCTCGGCCCGGTTCTTCTCCGACCGGCGCAGGCTCTCCATGCGCGCGCAATCCTCCGCCCAGGTCAGTCCGCGCGATAGCGTGCCTTTCATCGGACGACATTCGATCCGGTCGTTGTCGAGCCGGAAAAACAGCTCGGGCGATGCGGAGCAGATCGCGTGCCGGCCGGTATCGATGAACGCGCCGAACGAGGCCTGCTGCGACCGGCACAACGCCTGCGTATAAGAAGCCGCGTCGCCTTCGAAGGAGGCGCTCAGGCGGATCGTGTAGTTGACCTGATACGTCTCGCCGCGCTCGATGCAGCTTTGGATATCGCGGATGTGGCGCTCATACGTATCGGGCTGCGTATCCGGCGTCCAGGGCCCGGCCTGAAACGATTCCAGCGGCCATGGCCATGATCGGTGCAAACGGATCGACCGGCACAGGACAAACCACAGCAGGGGAAGATCGCCCGGCTTGTGCGCCGCCAGCGCGGAGTCAAATGCGGGTCCGGCCTCATAGGCGATAAATCCCGCCGCATGATATCCCCGTGATTCCACGGACTCTTCTACCCGTCGCAGGCACTCCAGCACCTCGCCGGGATCGCGGGCTTGGATCCGGTCCACCGGATCGATAAACTCCATCCAGGCGCCGGCTCCGTCGGGTTGCGCGGCTTGTATGGCGATGCGAT
>CAYRPR010000354.1:0-3246 GCA_964425945.1 uncultured Verrucomicrobiota bacterium
GAAGGCCCGCGTGGAAGACGCCCTGCATGCGACCCGGGCGGCCGTCGAAGAGGGGATCGTCCCCGGCGGCGGTGTGGCCCTGTTGCGCGTTCAGGAACAGCTCAAGAACGTCAAGGCCTCGGGCGATGAGGCGATCGGCATCGAGATCGTGCGTCGCGCGTGCGAAGCGCCCCTGCGCCAGCTCGTCGAGAACGCCGGCATCGAAGGCGCCGTCGTCCTGCAGGAGGTCAAGAAGAGCAAGGGCAACAACGGGTACGACGTGGCCACCGGCGAGTACGTGGACATGGTCAAGGCCGGCATCATCGACCCGACCAAGGTGACCCGGACGGCCCTGCAGAATGCGTCCAGCATCGCGGCCCTCCTGCTGACGACCGAGTGCATGGTTACCGAGCTCCCTGAGAAGGAGAAGGCTCCGGCTATGCCCCCGGGAGGCGGCATGGGCGGCATGGGCGACATGTACTAAAATAAACGCCGGTTACCGGTTGACATGAGTGGGCGGGGCGCCTATAGTGCGCCCCGCTCATGATTGTTTTGGATCGGAGGACTCCCCTTGAATGTAAATTACCTTGAGTTGGCCAAAGACCGTATTCCGAATATCCCGTTGATGATCAACGTGGTGGCGCGGCGCGTGCGCCAGTTGAATCGGGGCCAACGTCCCCTGGTCAAGCCCGATAACATGCAGATGTCCAACCTGGACATCGCCCTGAAGGAGATCGGCGAAGGCAAATTGACCGCCGAAATCACCTTCAAATCCAGCGCCCCGACCACGGACAACAAAGTCATCAGCCTGTAACGGGCCTCCGCGCCCGCGGGGAGCATCATGGCGGCCCAGGACAAATCGTCTTCCGACAAGACCCTGGCCACGAACCGCAAAGTCCGTCGGGATTATCACGTCATTGATTCCTTCGAGGCCGGGATCGAACTGCGCGGCACCGAAGTCAAATCCATGCGGCAGGGCAACGTCACCCTGGGCGAATCGTACGCGCTCGTGGACAAGCGCGGAGACGTCCTGCTGATGAACATGCACATCAACCCGTATGATCACGGGAATGTGCACAATCACGAGCCCAACCGCCCGCGCCGATTGCTCCTGCATCGGCGCGAAATCGCGCGGCTCTATGGCCAGACCGCCGTCCAGGGTCACGCCCTGATCCCGCTCAAGGCCTATCTCAAACATGGTCTCGTCAAAATCGAGCTCGGCCTGTGCAAAGGCAAGCAAGTGATCGACAAGCGCGAAACGATCAAACGCCGCACCGCCGACCGCGAAGCCGAACGCGCCCTGGCCCACCGCAGTAAACGCAGGCGATAGGCGGAAACGACAGAATCATTGAGGATCAGGGTCCGCGTGTCACGGGAAGGCTGATTGGATGGTTCGGTCATTAATGAGCAGCTTTTTGTCTGCGGCGTTCCGAATGTATGCCCCAGGAAAGATACAGCTTGGCCAGGCTTTGATACGGAACATCTCTTTTGTTTGCCAGGACTTTGAGTTCGTCGAGCATATCCTCCGGCAGACGTATGGATATGGACTTAAGAGAAGGCTTTAAGTTGGGAAAAGTGGCCTTCTTGAGTTTCGCGGTGTCAAAGTAGTCTAAGGGGGAATGCGTCGCCCAGAACTCCCGCTCTGCGTTTTCGCTTTTGAATGGTGGCACTTTCTTATTCTTGGTCTTCATAATATTTCCGCTCCTTCCGGTTCATGTCGCGGGCCGAAATAACTCGAATCTTCTCGCCTCTTACAGTGAAGACCGCCGCCAGTGTCCGACCGCTATCTGTCTTCCCGAATGCGGCATATCGGTCCTCCGCGATGGAGTGGACGGGATCGTCGAGTACAATCAATGGCTCATTGAAAAAGATCTGCTCGGATTCGCCGTTGGAAACGCCGTGCTTAAGGTTCTTGTCCCGATTGCCATCATCCCAGTCGAAACCGGATAATTCAGAGAACGAACGCTTCATCAGGGCAAGGTATATCGGAGCGATATACCTGTCAAGTCGAGTACGAGTACGAGGAGGAGGACGAGGACGGATTCGTCTTGCCCCCCGGCCTGATTTTTTCCACCATGGACTCCTTGCGAGTGGATGAACCAACGGTAAGGAGACGATCATGAAGAAGGCCGGAGTCATCCTGGCCGGGTGCGGATACCTGGACGGAGCGGAAGTTCAGGAGGCGGTGCTGACCCTGTTGTACCTGGACGAGGCGGGCGTCGAGGCCGTGTGCATGGCGCCGGATATCAACCAGCGCGATGTAGTCAATCACCTCACCGGCGAGCCGATGCCGGAAACCCGTAATGTGCTGATCGAATCCGCGCGGATCGCGCGAGGCAAAATCAGCGACGTCAATGATGTGGACCCCGACTCGCTGGACACGTTGTTTCTTCCGGGCGGATACGGCGCGGCGAAGAATCTCTGTGATTTCGCCGTAGCGGGTCCCAACATGACCGTGGACCCGGGCGTGGCCAAAATGGTTCAGGCCGTGCACGATGCGGGCAAACCGCTCGGCGTGATGTGCATCGCCCCGGCCATCATCGCCAAGCTCCTGCCCGGCGTGAATCTGACCATCGGAAACGACAAGGACACGGCGGCGGCGCTCGAAAAAATGGGTTGCCGACATACCGATTGTGGTGTTAGCGGTATCGTGGTCGATGGCCGGCTCAAGGTGGTGACCACACCGGCTTATATGCTGGGGCCGTGGATCAAGGATGTGGCGGAAGGCATCCGCGCCTGTGTGGAGGAAACGCTGAAGATGCTCGAATAACCGGGTAACCGAATGGGGTGAACTGACGCATGAAGATTCATGAATACCAGGCCAAGGAACTTTTCCGGGCCTATCAAATCCCCGTGCCTCCAGGCTACGTGGCGTTCAGCGCGGACGAGGCCTACAAGGCCGCCGCCGAACTGGGCGGCACCGTAGCCGTCAAAGCGCAGGTCCACGTGGGCGGGCGCGGCAAGGCGGGCGGCATCAAGGTCGCGAAGAATGCCGACGACGCGCGCGCGGCGGCTGAACGCATACTCGGCATGGACATCAAGGGCAGTACCGTCAAAAAGGTGCTCGTCGAATCCGGCGCTGATATCCAACGCGAGGCCTATCTCGGCGTCATCGTCGATCGCAGTGTGAAGGGCATATCGTTCATCTGCAGCGCCGAAGGCGGCGTCGAGATCGAAGAGGTGGCCGCCAAGACGCCGGAAAAAATCCTGCGGTTTCATACCCTGTCGCGAATTTTTCCGGAAAAGGAAGCGCGCGCCGTGGCCGGA
>CAYRPR010000355.1:0-3245 GCA_964425945.1 uncultured Verrucomicrobiota bacterium
AAAGATCATGCCCGTGCCCATGCCGGACCGGAGTACGCTTGAACGCTAGGCATTCACGCCAAACGGGCGTATACTGACGTCATGAAGAAATCGCGGCTGGATGTATTACTGGTCGAGCGCGAACTGGCGGAAAGCCGCGAGAAGGCGCAACGCATCATCCGGGCCGGACAGGTCCGGGTTAACAGCCAGCCCGCCACCAAGCCGGGCGTAACCTATCCGGACGACATCACCGTCGAGCTGGCGGATCTCCCCAAGTACGTCAGCCGAGGCGGCGACAAGCTGGAAGCCGCCCTCGATCATTTCAAGATTTCGCCCAAAGATCGCGTCTGCCTGGATGCGGGGGCTTCGACTGGTGGATTCACGGATTGCCTGCTCCAGCGCGGGGCGCGGCAGGTGTACGCGGTGGATGTCGGTAAGGGCCAACTGCACTGGTCCTTGCGGAACGACGCGCGGGTCATCGTCATGGAATCCGTCAACGCCCGCTATCTCGATCCGGCGGCGTTCGATCCGCGTCCCGATCTGGCCGTAATCGATGTCTCGTTCATCTCCTTGACGAAGGTTCTGCCGGCGGTTACAAACGCCCTCACGGACCCTGCGGAATTGGTGACCTTGATCAAGCCGCAGTTTGAGGCCGGCCGGGAGGAAGTCGGAAAGGGCGGGGTGGTGCGTTCGCCCGCCGTGAGGGATGCCGTGGTGGAGCGGGTTCGTCAGTTCGGCGTGGACGAACTCGGACTGGAATGGGTGGGTGTCTGCGCGTCGCCGTTGCGGGGCCCGGCCGGGAATGTGGAATTTCTCGCGTACTGGAAGAAGCCATGAAGCGTATTGGAATCGTAGCGAACTGCCGAAAGGAACACGCGGCCGGCGTGCTGGCCGGCATCGCCCGCAAGGCGGGATCGCTGGGCATGGCGCTCGTCGCGTGCGACGAAACAGCCGACTATCTGCCCGGCGTGGAACGCGTGAGCGCGGATGCTTTCGGGAAGGGCATCGATGCGCTGATGGCGCTCGGGGGTGACGGCACCATGCTGCGCGCCGTGCGTTTGCTCGGCGGCGCCGACAAACCCGTCATCGGCGTGAATCTCGGCAGTCTCGGATTCATGACCAGCGTCACCGAGGAACAGGCCGATCGCGCCGTAGACGCCCTGGCGAGCGGCGACTACGCCGTCTCGCAACGTTCCATGCTCGATTGCCGCGTGACGCGGAATGGAGCGAATCTGGGTTCGTACACGGCGCTGAATGATGTGGTGATCGGCTGGGGAACCTCGTCGCGCGTCATTGTGCTCGACGTGAGCATCAACGGCGAGGACGTCACCTCCTATGTCTGCGACGGATTGATCGTATCCACGCCGACGGGCAGTACCGGTCATTCCCTGTCCGCGTGGGGTCCGATCATGCATCCCGAATCGCCGGTGTTGCTGTTGAACGTCATCTGTCCGCACACCTTGAGCGCGCGTCCGCTCGTATTGCCGGAGGACCATGTGATCGCCGTTCGCGTTGCGCAGATACCGGCCGGGAAGAAGCTGTTATTGTCGGCGGATGGGCAGGGGGAACTGCCGCTGGAGCAGGGCGACGTGGTCGAGGTGAAGCGCCATCCGCAGCGCGTGCGTTTCATCCATCTGCATGACTACAGCTACTTCTCCGTCCTGCGCCAGAAACTCCACTGGCGCGGCTCGAATACGTAGCGTGCATCATCTTGAATAGCATCGTAACGCCGCCTCGTACACCTTGCGCACGGGCACATCATTTTCTCGCGCGCGATCCTCGCAATCGCCCATCTCCGGCGCGACGGTGATATCCTCGCCCTTCCACGTGCCGATCTTGACCCGGACATCCCCGTACGCGGTTTGAACGGTCTCAAACCGGCGCTCAAGCATCGTACGTTGCGTCGTGTATTCGCGAACACCGAACGTGGTGGTTTCGGCAAAGATCAGATCAATCAACCGGTCGCGATCGTCAGGCTTGCAGAGTACCGTCAGCAAGGTGCCCGGCCGCATTTTCTTCATGTGCACCGGCACGATGAAGGCGTCCAGCGCCCCTTCGCGCAACAACGTGTCCACGAGCGAACCGATCAGCTCCGGATTGGTGTCATCAATATTCGTTTCCAGCACGAGACAGGTCTGTTCGCCGTGACTCGCCGAGGCGACGGCCTCGAACAATGTCGCGCGCAGGACATTGGGATGATGGTTCATTTTGCGATGGCCGACCGCATAGCCCGCCTTGACGATGCGACTGCCCGCGGGCGGCGCGTCGTGCGTCCTCCAAGTTGTCAGCAGCGCCGCGCCCGTCGGCGTCACCATCTCAAACGGTTCGTCCACGGAAACGACCGGAATGCCCGCCAGCAATTCCACGGTGGCCGGCGCGGGATTCGGGTACGTCCCATGGGCGCAGTGGATCACGCCATGCCCCATCGGCAGGGGAGCGACGGATACGCCGTCCACCTTCAAGAGATGCAGGCCCAGGCAACAGCCTACGATGTCAGCAATGGAATCGAGCGCGCCGACCTCGTGGAAATGAATCTTGTCGATCGTTGTTCCGTGAATCTTCGCTTCCGCCTCGCCGATCCGCTGGAATACGGCGAGACTGGTTTGTTTGACGGCGTCCGGCAGGCCGGACGCGCTGATGATCTTGCGAATATCGTCCAGATTGCGCGACGGCGTGTCGTGGTGGTGATGCGGGTGATCGTGGTTGTGGTGGTGCTCGCCGCCGCCCTCGTGGGCATGGACCGTCACGCTGGTTCCGTGTATGCCGCGATCCGATGCTGGTTCGATGTGGATATGGATCTGCTCCACGTCCAGGGACGCGATGGCCTTGCGGATGGCGTCCGCGTCCGCCCCCAGTTCGATCAGTGCGCCGAGAATCATGTTCCCGCTCGCCCCGCCAATGGCATCAAAGTGCAGTATCTTCATTCGCTCCATTCATAGTCGATTAATCAGGGTCGCGGCTACGCCGGCGCCGAAGCCGTTGTCCACGTTGACGACGGTAATGCCGGCCGAACAGGAATTCAACATGGCGAGCAGGGCCGCCAACCCCTGCATGTTCATGCCGTAGCCGACGCTGGTCGGGAGCGCGATCAACGGCCGGTCAATCAATCCGCCCAGCACGGAGGGGAGTGCGCCTTCCATGCCCGCGACGGCGATCACCACGCGCGCCTGGCGAACCTGATCTATCCGGTTCAGGAGCCGGTGCAATCCGGCCACACCAACATCCGTAATCCGCTCCACGCGGCCACCGAGAAATTCGCACGCGAC
>CAYRPR010000356.1:0-3219 GCA_964425945.1 uncultured Verrucomicrobiota bacterium
CGCGACGCGACTCCAGAAATCCGAGATAATGCGATTCGCGCTGGGGTATGCGGATGTCGTCAAAGGCGGAATAGGCGGTTGCCAGCGATTCGTTCAGGTCGTCGATCGTGCCGTAACGGCGCTCAAGATAATCGCGGAACAGGAAATCGGGACTATAGATGCGCAACGACGTCACATCCGGCTGATACGCCGCGCCCGTGTCGGGATCGACCCAGCCCTTGATGAACGTATTCCAGTCGCTCAGCGCGAGTCCCTCGCGCGGCGGCGATTCAATGAGCGGAATGTCCTCAAAGTGCCGGTAGGCGGCCCGGTAGTTGCGATTCAGGACCCGGATATCGCCATACTTCGCTTCGAGAAAACCGCGATAAACCGGCCCGGCGGACGCGTCCACCCGCACCCAGAGCAGATTGAGCGTATGGCGCACGAACGTTTCCCAGTCGGATCGCTCCTGGGCCGTGCCGTCCGGCGCGCGGGCGGTGAGCCGGATGTCGTCGTAGGAGGCGTAACGGGTGCCGTGCGTCGCGTTGTATTCGGCGATGTCCCGGGTGTACTGGGTTTTCAGGAACAGCGTCTTGAAGAATCCCTCGACGGATACATAAACCCGGTGATGATCGGGGCGCTCGTTCTTGAACGCGCGATACCGGTTCTGAAATGGATCATCGGATATGCCGCGGAGGCGGGAATAATAATTCTCCGCGATCAGGAAGAAGGCGTTCCAGTTCACGAACTCCGTGCCCAGATCGCGGTTCATGTCGCCCACATCGCGACCGTACACAGCGATGAGATCCCTCTTGAATTCGCGCAGATTCTCCGGAACCGTACGCGAGACGCGCGCTTCCATGAAGCCCAGCGCGTAATGATCGAAGGGCGGATTGGTCTCCTCGACAAACCGATCCCATTCTTCAACCAGCCGAACGTTGAGTTCGTTCGGAGGCTCGACGGCATCAAACGACCGCTCGTCCCGGTCATACGTGATGCGGTACATGTCGAGGCTCTCGTTGAACAGGCCCTCCATGTATTTCCGATACAATGTCGTATCGTCGCGCAGAAAACGGGGAAGCACGTCCAGGTCCTTGATGTCCACCGCGCTCTTGGTGCTGCCCGACACCATGATCAGGAACGGATAGACCATCGTCATCGCGCCGAGGATCAGCACGAGATAGATGAACGCCGTGAGCAGGCGCACCGCCGGATGTCTCCGGCCTATGTCAGAGAGGATGGGCATGAGGAAGAATGGTTGATGGCTTGCCCCGGCGTAGCGTCGCGAAGCCGGGTTGATGGTTGATGGAAAACGGGGAATTTCCAATCGTTGGAAATATTCTACGCGTCGATTTCCAATCATTGGAACTTTTGCTCACGACTTATCTCCCGTAGTGCGGAATTCCAGGCGCGACAGAATGCGGAGTTGGTAAACGGTGAAGCCGATGAGCATGAGGCCGAGGATCCAGGCCATGGCGGTGGCCGGTCCGAACTGTAGGAATATGAAGGCTTTGTAAAAAATGTGCAGGCCGGCGACCTCCGTATTCGCGCCGCCGCCCGTCATGGCGAGGATGTTATCGGTGGCGCCGTACCACGACGCGATGAAGACGCCCACGAAATTGATGATGACGAGGGGTTTGATGATCGGGAAGACGATGAACAGGATCTTGTCGATGAACGTCGCGCCATCGATGTCGGCCGCTTCGTAGAAATCATCGGAGATGCCCTTCAGCGCGGCGAGATAGATCAGGCAGCCCGGGCCCATGCCCGCCCAGAGCAACGGCAGGACGCAGGCGAGCATGGCGATGGATGGATCGTCCAGCCATCGATACGGTTCGGGCAGGGTCAGGAAGAGTCGTTGCCAGACGGGCACGCCATCCATGAACAACATGGGCTTGGCAAGAACGACGCAGGTGTAGAGCAGGATGCCGCCGGCGGCCAGAAAGAGAATGGCCGGAAATCGGCTGCCGTGGAAGACCAGGCGCCGGAAGAACGACCAGGCGATGTGGAACAGGATTACGCCGCAGAGGATGTAGCCGATGGCGGGGATGCGCATCAGAATCGCGTTCAGCATGCCGTGCTCGGTCGGATCATAGAAGGATTTCCAGAGCAGGATCACGACCAGCCCGGTAATCACGGCGGGGAGGTAGAACAGGGTGCGGAAAAATATCTTCCCGTGCGGGACTTCCTGCAGGAGAATCGCCAGAATGATGGGGGGCAGGAACGTCAGTGCGATGACGAGCAGACTGTACCGGATCGCGTTCCACACGGAGATCCACCAGTCGACGTTCCATAGTACATTCGCGAAGTTGTCTAGCCAGATCCATTCCGACCCGCCGAGGATACGATAGTCTTGGAAGGCCATGATGGACCCCCGCACGAGCGGCACATATTGCCACACGAGGATGGTCAGCAGGGCGGGAAGCAGAATGACATACGCGGTCGCGAATCGACGGAATCCCCACGCGATCCGTTGCTGTTGCGGCGCGGCCGGCGGCGTGAAGGTACGGATGATCCATCGAAACATCAGCGCAAAGACGACCACCAACACAACCAGAATCACGGCCGCGGTACCACGACGGATTCGCATCTGATCGGGCGGTACGACGCCGAGCATTTCCTCGCGCGCCTTGGACGCGGCGCGATCCAGCAGACGGGACAGCGCGGCGAGTCGCTCGTCGGGATCGGAGGGCAGGGCGCCCTGAAGCAACATCCGCTCGGCCTGCTGGAGCGGGATGGTCATGATGTCGTAGGCGATGTTGCTGTGGCGTCCATAGGGTTCGGGTTGACCGGTTTCGATGGCGATCTCGAAGGTGTCCGCCCAGTTGCGCGGAGCGAGCCGGATGACTTCGGTGTATCCGAACATCTCCAGGTACTTGGGATGGATGAACTGGCCGAGGCCGCCCTCGACCTTGACGCGGGTTTTGATCTCGACGGCGTCGCGGCTGTCGAAGAAGCGGATGTATTCCCAAGCGGCGTCGCGAACGGCCGGTTGTTTGATTTCCGAAAAAAGGCCCATCATGCGGCTGTTCAATTCGGCCCCGCGCAATCCGGCAGGACCTTTCGGCACGGGCGCCATGCCGGTAATGTCGGGATTGACCGTGGAGATCAGCTTCTCGTCCACGTACTCGAACATCATCCCGATTTCGCCGCGTTCCCATTTCACGAATCCTTCTCGCGCGTCCTTATAGGCATAGCCGTAGCGTTGACGGCCCAGCGCGTCGGTCCACGGTTCGGCTG
>CAYRPR010000357.1:0-3203 GCA_964425945.1 uncultured Verrucomicrobiota bacterium
AGGAAGGCATCCGAGTTGGAATCGGCTTTAGCCGGGGAGAAGGCGGGCGCGGACGATGCCGGGAAGAAAACGGGTCAACAGATCGCCGGTCTGCAGAAGGAGCGGTACGCGCTTGAGAAATCATCCGCGTCGGCTGAATCCCGGGCCGTGCAACTGGATAAACGCGTGAAGGAATTGGAATCCACCGCGACGGCGTCCCGCGAAAAGGAGAAGCGTCTGCAAGCGGATCTTGATGCGCTTCGCAAGAAGCTCGGCGCGCAGGAAGCGGATCTGGCTAAAGTCCGCCAGGATTCGTCCGCCTCCGTCAAGAAATTGGAATCGGATCTGGCGGCGGCCTCCACGGCCCGGGACACGTTCATCGCGAAGGTGAAGGCCCTGGAGGCGTCGCTGGAGAAGGAGCGACTGGCGGCGGCGGAGTCCGCGAAGCAATCGGCCCAGCAGATCGCCGATCTGAAGAAGCAGACGGATGGCCTGAAGCAGGAACTCGCGGCGGCCCGCAAGGAACGGGCGGATCGGGACCAGGCGATGGAGGCGCTGCACCGGCAGTGGCAGGACGAGGCTACGGTGCGCGGCGGCGCGGCGATGCGCGAGGAGATCTCCAACGCGTCGGATATCGCGCTGGCCTGGTCGCTGAATGACGTCGCCTTGTTGTTGGCTTCGGAAGGGCGATTGGACGAGGCGGAACCGCTGTACCGGCGGGCGATGGCGATCATCGAGCAGGGACTCGGCCGCACACACGCCGCGCGCGGCACGGTCGTGCAGCATCTTGCCGATCTGCGCTGGCGCAAGAATGATCTGACCTCGGCGTCGATTCTGTACCGGGAGGCGGTGGAGATTTTTGAGGCGTCACTGGGCGCGAATCATCCGCGTGTGGCGGCGGCGCTGAATGGGTGGGCGACCGTCTTGCGCGCGCAGGAGCGCCTGGACGATGCCGAGCGCATGTATCGCCGCTCCATTTCGGCCTATGAGTCGCGCCAATCCCGCGGGCAGGTGGATATCGCCGCGCCGCTGCACAATCTGGGAATCCTGCTGGTGGCGCAAAAACGATACGAAGAGGCGGGGCCCCTGCTGTTGCGCGCCGCGCGCATTCTGGAACAGGCCCGGGCGACGACGCCCGAACAGCGGGTCCTGGTCCTGCGTTCCGTTTCCCGCTTCTACTCGGCTACCGGAAACGTCGAGCAATCCATGTTGTACGAGCAGAAGGCCAACGATCTGGCGATGAACCTGATGAACCGATAGCAGATGCGCAACGGTCATTTCGGTGGCGCGTCGGGAGGGCGAGATGAACAAGGATTATGCGCGAGTGGATGCGAGGGAGCGGGGCGGGCGGCTGACGATCGGTGTGCAGGTGGATCGCGACGCTCTGCGCGTGGTGGAGATCAATCACGGACACATCACGGCGTGGGCCACCGCGCCCTACGCGACGGGCCTGACCCCGCAGTCGCCGGAGTTCCCGCAGTTCCTCAAGAAGGCGCTCGAGAGTTTTGAGCCGGTCCGGCGCGAGGCCCATATCTGGGTGTTGGGCTGTTTCCCCAGCCTGCAGGTCCGCTTTCTCTCCGCCCCCAAGACGCGGCCGAGCCAGGTGTCCAACATGGTGTACTGGACGTTTCGCAAGGAGATTCCTTTCGATGCCGCGTTGACGGTGTTTGATTACGATGTCGAGGGCGAGCAGGTGGAGGGGGCGTCCCGGAAGATCGACGTGACGGCCTACGCCGTGGTCCAGTCGGATCTCGATGCGTTGAGCGCGATGTTCGCGCGGGCGGGATACCGGCTGGCCGGGGTTGTAACGCCGCATTTCGCGATGCGGAATCTGTTCCGCGCGCGGTGGCTCAATCATGAGCATACGACATTGAGCCTGTACGTCGGGGAGGAATCGTCCTCCGTTCAGATTCAGTCGGGGGGCCATGTGGCCTTCAGTCGTGTGTTCATTACGGGCATGAACGCGATCCTTGACGTACTGCGGGAGCGCCATCCGGAACGGACGCCGGCGCAGGCGTTCGAGCAACTGCGCGGTTCCGACCGCGACGAGGTTTCGGAGTCGCGCGAGATTATCCGCCCGGCGCTGGGGCGTCTGATGCAACAGGTGGAGCGGTCGATGGCGGCGTATCTGGTCGGCCGGAGCGCCGAGGAGATCAAGCGCATTCATGTGATGGGCGCGCTGGCCGCCCTGCCCCGGCTGGTGGACGAGATGGGCGCGCAATGGGGCATCAAGACCCTGCCGGTACATGTGATCGAGCCGCCGCACCTGGCGGCCGGGGTCGCCCCGCCCGCAGACGAACAGGAGTCGGCGTTATTGACGATGGCTGCGGCGGTGGCGTTGTCGAACGAAGGGCGCACGCCCAATCTGCTGCACACGTATGTCAAGCGCGAGAAGGCGGCGCGCGCGCGGAGGACGCGCAAGCTGGTTACCGCGATCAGTTGTCTGGCTCTTGCGCTGCTGTTGGCCGGCCACGCGATTACGATGCGGATCAACGGCCGCAAGATGCGGGAGCTGGAGGCGCTGGAGGAGCGCGCGGCGCAGTACACGCCGGGATTGGATCGCGACATGATCGGCCGGCTGGTGGCGGAGGTTCAGGCCCGGCACACCCGCTTCCGCTCGATTGCGCGGAACTGCCGTTCCATCGCGGTGTTGAATCAACTCGCGACCCTTACGCCCCCGGACATCCGGTTGGCTTCCATTCGCATCTCGCTGGATCCGCGGGACGTAAAGGATCGCGGCGAAAGCGCGGACCTGGAGCGGGTGCGTATCGAGGGCATGGTTCGCGGCCTGCCGGAAACGCAGGAATCCAGGCTGGCGTCCTACGTGATTCAGGTGGAGGACGACGAGCTGTTCGAGGGCGTGAGCGTGGCCAAGTCCATTCCGGGGCGCGAAGGGTCGGAGCCGGTCCTGCTGTTCGAGATGGATGTCCGGCTGGCGGCGATTACGGAGGAAGCACCCGCGGAGCCCATGCTGATTTCCAAGGAGATGCCATGAAAACGATGCTGATGTTTGCCGACCGGCCGGTCGTGGCCGGCGCCGGGCACCTGGTGCTGGTCGCGCTGGTGGTGCTCGCCGCCGCGGGGCTCTATTTCCCGATACGCGACGATTTCACGCTGAACCGGAAACTGGACGAAGCGCGGAATCGCCTGACGGAGTTGGACGCCTTGCAGCCGCTCTACATCGAGCTGGCGCGCAGTGGTCAGGACGGTCGCTGGGCGGAGTT
>CAYRPR010000358.1:0-3180 GCA_964425945.1 uncultured Verrucomicrobiota bacterium
TCACATGCACGAATAACCTGACCCTGGTCAGAGGCCGGACTGAACACTGAAACCTCTTGTCCTCCATCAACCATTCCCCCTCATCTTTCCCCCGTCAACGGCACAAACTGCACCGGCATGACATTGCGCTGGATGATACTTCCATCCTCGCGCTTCTGGATCAGCATCAGGTGCTGGACCTGCATCGGCGGGCCGACCGGGATCACCATGCGCGCGCCCGGCTTGAGCTGTTCGACCAGCGGCGGCGGGATGTGCGTCGCCGCCGCCGTCACGACAATGCCGTCAAACGGCGCATGATCTTCCCAGCCGTAATAGCCGTCGCCTTCCCGGACCGTCACGTTGTCATAGCCGAGCCGCTTCATCCGTTCCGCCGCGATCACCGCCAGCTCCGGCACGATCTCGATCGTGTACACCCGCCCGACGAATTCGGCCAGCACGGCCGCCTGGTACCCGGAACCCGCGCCGATCTCCAGGACGACATCGCCCGCCTCGACCTGCAGGAGCTCCGTCATGGCGGCGACGATGAACGGCTGGGAGATGGTCTGGCCGTAGCCGATCGGCAAGGGCCGGTCCGCGTAGGCGACTGGCTTGAGTTCATCGTCGACGAACTCGTGCCGCGGCACCGCGCGCATCGCGCGGAGCGTGGCCGGGTCGCGCACGCCCCGCCGTTCAATCGTTTCCTTCACCATGTCCTCCCGCAACGCCGAATAGCGGTCCGCGTGGGCCGCCTCCGTCGCCAGCACAAGGCCCAACACGAGGGCCGCCGCTCTTCGCATATTCATACGCCCGCTCCCGGTTCCATGTCATGGCATGTGTCACAGTATACAGTGCCACCATCCGGCAGGGGCATCAAGGGATTCAGGCATTGCTTTTTGCGGAATCGGCTTCTATGCTCTGGACCATATTTCAGCAAGGAGACCAAGTCATGATTGAAAAAGGCGCAACCTACGTGGTCATGGGACTGCTCGATTCCGATTCCATCGCCTATGCGATCGGCAAAACCGTCGAACAATGGGGCGGCCAGGTCATTTTTACCGTACAGAACGAACGAATGAAGCGCATCTTCCTGGACCGCAGCAAGAAAATGGCGCAGGAGGAGAAGGATAAGCTGAACATCAAGTTCTGCGACGTGACCGTCGAGGACGAGGTCAAGCGCCTGTTCGAGGAGATCGGTCCCATCGCCGGCGTAACCCATTCCATCGCCTACGCCAATCCGAAGACCTGTCTCGGCCCGGAATTCCATACCGACGCCTATGATGACATCAAGACCGGTTTCCATATCAGCGCCGTGTCGCTGGCCACCGTGACCAAGTATGCCCAACAACAGATGAAGAACGGCGGCGGCGTGGTCACTTTGAGCTTCGCCTCGCAACTCGCCTTCGCCTATTACAACTGGATGGGCGTCAACAAGGCCGCGCTCGAAGCCACCGTGCGTGCCCTCGCGCGTCGCCATGGCAAGGATCTGGTCCGCATCAACGCCGTATCGGCCGGTCCGGTCAGCACCAAGGCGGCGGGCGCGATTCACGGCTTCGAGGAATTGGGCAAGACCTGGGAACGGATCAGTCCCCTGCCCTGGGATCCCGAAGGCGACAAACAGGAAGTGGCCAACGCGGCCGTGTTCCTGATGGGACCGCACTCCAAGAAGATCAGCGGGCAGGTCCTCTATGTGGACGGCGGCGCGTCCGTCATCGGCGGCGAACTGATGGCGCACGAGCGGCCTTGAGGAGGTTTCGGGTTTCAGGGAAGTCAATGTGAAGTGTCCGGGCTGAAACCTGAACACTGAACACTGAACACTGAAACCTATATTATCATCCCGAACGCCACGACCGTCAGAGTCGCGCAGGTCCATGCCGCGATGTTCCAGTAGCGCGTCAGGCGTTCCCGACTGACGCGTTCGCGTTCGACCGCGAACCCGGCCAGCACGCCGACAATGAATCCGCCGGAATGCGCGACATTGTCCGCCCCGATCAGGAGGCCGGCAACAAAACCGATCACCGCCCAGCGCGCGAAGAAGGAGCGGAGTTGAAGCGCCGAACTCGTCCCGAGCGCATGGGCATAGGCCATGCCGAATCCGATCAGACCGAACAGCCCGCCCGACGCCCCGACCACCACCATACCCAGCGGGCCGCTGAAGAAGTAGCGGGCCAGGCCGCCGCCGATCAGGGCCAGCGTGTAGATCGTGAAGAAGCGCGATCTGCCGATCTCCTCTTCCAGCATCGGCCCCACCTGTGACAGAACCAGCATGTTGAACGCGAAGTGCATGATCCCGGAATGCAGATAACCGTAGGTGATCAGCGTGCCATACGCCCCTTCCGCCAGGTGGGACAGTACCAGCGCGCCCATGCGAGTCATCAGGTCGAGCGGTGGCGAAACAAGCGCCTGCCCGCCGACTATCGCCACCAGCACCAGAAACAGGAGCGTGTTCACCACGAGCAGCGTGCCGGACACGGACAGTGCCGACGGCATGACGAGGCCGAGGGCCCGACTTACGACCTGAACACGCCAGGACGGCGCCCGGCTGCCGCAATGCGGGCAGGTCTTTTCGTCGCGATCGATCAACGCCCCGCAGGACCGGCAGAACTTGTGCTGATAGGTTACCTGCCCCTTCTTCTGGCGCAGGGTCTCCTTGCGGTCCTTCCAGGCCTTCTCCCAGCGCATGATCCGCCACTGCCATTTCGTGCCGTCCATGCCCAGCGAATCAAAAAAGTCCTTCCAGTTCATGAGCAAGACTATGCCGTTGAGGAGAAACGGGATCAACAGCGGATTGACGCGTGTCGGGTAATGGAGCGAAGGCGACCATTCTACTTGCGCCACTGGTGGCCCTGCACTATCGTATCCGCATCGTTGATGAGTACGCCGGGAGTGAAGCAGAAGCGGGCTTACCGCGGCGCAGTTCCAACGCAAAAGCGTTGGGATGCAGACGGGAGAGGTGGCTGCCTGTCCGCCGTAGCCCGAAGGGCTAAGGCGGAAGTGGCTTGCCACGAAGACGACTCGACGAGTGAAATGAGGAGAGGTGGCTGAGTGGTTTAAAGCGGCGGATTGCTAATCCGCTGTACGGGGTAAACCCGTACCGGGGGTTCGAATCCCCCCCTCTCCGCCAGTTTGGTTTTTTCCGGTTTTTGGCTACGACGGACCACGGGGCCGGGAAGCGGACATGCAACACCGGATCGGACTTCGACC
>CAYRPR010000359.1:0-3178 GCA_964425945.1 uncultured Verrucomicrobiota bacterium
ATGCGCTCAATGGAGCCGAGACGATGCCCGACCAGTTGGTCGTAGTCGGGCGTGTCGATACCGTAATAACAGGGATGGCCGAATACCGGACTGCTGATGCGCAGGTGAATCTCGCGCGCCCCGTATTCGCGCAACATGCGAATCAGTCGCCGGCTGGTCGTGCCGCGCACGATGGAATCGTCCACCAGAACGATCGACCGGCCCTCGATCGCGCTGCGCACGGGGTTGTACTTGATCCGCGCGCGCCAGTCGCGGATGGATTGCGCCGGCTCGATGAACGTGCGGCCGATATAGTGGTTGCGGATCATGCCCAACTCGTACGGGATGCCCGACGCCTCCGCGTACCCGAGCGCCGCGGCGTTGCTGGAATCGGGCGCGTTTATCACGACGTGCGCGCCGGCGGCGGGCGCTTCCTTGGCGAGGTGGCGTCCCAGCGCCTTGCGGATGTTCAGGATGGACCGGCCCTTGAACACGCTGTCGGGCCGGCTGAAGTAGATCAGCTCGAAGACACAGAAATGTTCGTCACGTGACTCAAAGGGCTTGTGTGATACGACGCCGTTGCGGCTGATGACAACGATCTCACCGGGGTCCACGTCGCGCACGTAGCGCGCGCCCATGAGATCCAACGCGCAGGTTTCCGACGCCAGCACATAGGAATCCTCCTTGCGGCCGATGCAGAGGGGGCGGAATCCGTCCGGATCGCGTACGCCGACCAACTGGTCCTTGTGCAGGAGCACCAGCGAGAAGGCGCCCTGCACGCGGCCAAGCGCGTGGATGAGGCGCGCCATGAAATCCTGGTGTGCGTGACCGGCCATCAGATGAAAAATAATTTCCGTATCGGACGATGTCTGGAAAATCGCGCCCTTCTCCTCGAGTTCGCGCTGGAGCGGAACCGCGTTGGTAATCTGCCCGTTGTGCGCGATGGCCACCTCGCCGATCGCGAGTTGCGCGTGAAGCGGCTGGGCATTCTCCTGCAGACTGCCGCCCGCCGTGCTGTAGCGGGTGTGACCGATCGCGAAATTGCCGATGAGTTTGGACTTCAAGGTGTCGGCGTCGAAGACATCCACGACCTTGCCCATCCCCTTGTGCAGACGGATGCGGTCGCCGTCCGACACGGCGATCCCCGCGCTTTCCTGTCCGCGATGTTGAATGGCATACAAACCGGCATACGTCAGATGCGCCGCATCCGGCCCGTTCCAGATTCCGACCACTCCGCATTTATCGTTCAGCATGGGAAGACAATGGTTGATGGTTAACGGTTGATGGTTGATGGGACTCGGTCAAGAACGGCTCAAGCGACCGGGATGCGTTTCGGTGACACACCATCAGGTCCAGATCGGCAAACCCCTCGCCTCGCAATAAACCGTGACCCGGCTCGATATCCGCGATCTTCCGCAAGCCGTAATCGTTGAGCGCATTCAGCGGAACCGCTGCGCCGGCCGGGACGAAGATCAGGTAGGCACACGGTCCCTCGCCCCATAGTAAATCGGGGTTTGTCTGTCCCGGCTCCCATATTACATCGCAATCCGGCCGGGAGAAGAATTCAACGAGTCGCTTGAACACGCCGCCCTTCCCGATCTCGCGAACCCAGAGATGCGCTTGATGCGCGTCGTACAGCTTCAGCAGGGACTCGCCCAGTTCTCGCTCGGCCTCGAAATCGATTTCCGGCGCGCGCGCGTCCGCGAGCGTGCCATCCTGCTGTAGCCGCCAGGTGGCGTATATATCGCCCGCGCGCAGATCGAATTCGCCGGTGACATAAAGCGAGCCGGGTTCGCCGTTCCACACGAAGCGGCCCGCGCCGAGCACGCTTTCGCCCACGAGCACGAATACCGGAGTCGGCGCGATCGCCCCCGCATCGGACTCATTATAGAAGCTGACGTTGCCGCCGGTGACCGGCACGCTCATCGCGTTACAGAATTCGCCCATGGCGAGCGTGGTACCGCCGAAATCAATCATGGTTTCTTCGCGCTCGGGCGACGGGAAGTTCAAGCAGTTGCTCAATCCAAGCGGATACGCGCCGGCCGAGATCGAACGGCGAAACGCCGAGGCCAGCACCGCGCGCGTGCCGCGATACGCGTGCAACTGGGTCCACGCGCTTCGCGAATGCACCGTCAACGCGATGGTCCGCTCGCTTCCCGGTTCGTACAGCAGGGTGTGGTCGCGGCCCGGTCCGCTGAGCGTGCGCTGGTTGATCTCGTAGTCAAACTGCTCGTAAATGAACTGCTTGGTGGCGTAGTGGGAGATGGAATCATAGAGGCTCAACCAGTCCGCCGGGTCGGGCAGCCCCCCCTCCCCTCCGGGCACCCCTCCCGCGGAGGGGACGGGAGTGGGTTTCCCCGCGCGCAATCGATCCTCGGTCAGCGACGAATAATCCTCCACCGGACATCCGTCCACCAGCAGGTCGAGCGGCAGGCGGGCGACTTCCTTATTATGAAACTGCACAACGATGTCGGATGCCCCGTTGATTTCGCCGATCCAGGCGTAGTCCAGCGGGTATCGGTTCAAAATCTCCTCGGCGAGATGCTTCCGGTCGGGCGGGACGGTCGCGAGCATGCGTTCCTGGCTCTCGCTCAAGAGTATTTCTTCCGCCGTGATGCCGGGCGCGCGCACGGGCACGCGATCCAGATCCACGACGATACCCAGCCCGCTCTTATGAGCGATCTCGGAGGTCGAGCAGGTGATGCCCGCCGCGCCCATATCCTGCATCGCGGACGGGATACCCCGCCGGATCAGTTCCAGCGTCGCCTGCATGATGAGCTTGCCCATGAACGGGTCGGCCACCTGCACGGCGGATTTCTGTTCACGCGTCTCGTCGGTCAGGTTGAGCGACGCGAAGATCGCGCCGGCGATACCGTCGCGTCCGGTCTTGTTGCCGAAATAGAGCACCAAGTCGCCTTTCTGCGCGGTCGAGGCCTTCAGTACCTGTTCCGGTTGCAGCATGCCGACACAGACCACGTTGACCAGCGGATTGTCGGCATACCAGGGATAGGACGAATACTCGCCGCCGACGGTCGGGATGCCCGTACAGTTGCCATAATCGGCGATGCCGTCCACCACGTGCTCGCAGATCCATTTGCCGCGGTGATCGCGAATGTCGAAATGCAGGGAATTCATCAGCGCGATCGGCTCCGCGCCCATCGTAAAAATGTCGCGCAGGATGCCGCCGACCCCGGTCGCC
>CAYRPR010000360.1:0-3169 GCA_964425945.1 uncultured Verrucomicrobiota bacterium
GAAACGACCGTGATTGCTTTGGGTGCGCTCCATATTTATCCTGTACGATGTGGATAGAATGCCCGCACACGGAACGGACCGGGCTTCACGCGTTACCGTGCTTCGTCGGCGTGGAGGTATCCGCGTCGAGGACGACGCCCAGTTGCGTAAGCGCGCCGAGAATACGTTTAAGCAGGCCCTCCTGATCATCGGCCGGCGGCATCCCCTCCTCTTCCGCGACCTCCAGATCGCGTACATCATATTCCCAGCGCCGCAGGATGCGGATCTTGTCCTCGCGATCAAGGGAGGCATGTCCGGTCACCTCTTCCGGTGTGGAGAACACCTGCTGAGGATCCTGCAGGGCCAGACGCATATCGATGGCCTTGTCGCCTCCTTCCATCATAAACCAGTATACGCCGGAATCCCTCCGGGAGCAAGAGACGGCGAACTTCACAGAACGCTGAGAAGGCGCCTCGCAGGGCCATGGCGCCGTTTCGTTCCCTGGCCCGGTGCGTTGACGAAACACATCCACGCTCCCATCCCGGCTTGCCAAGCGGGCGGTTTCCCCCTACGTTGTCCGGCTTTCGGACAGAACGGGAGACCGGCATGGCGGGTGAATACATCTTCAATCTGCAGGGTGTGACCAAGCAGTACGACCGGAACGTCGTGCTGAAAGACGTGCATCTAGCATTCTTCTTCGGCGCGAAAATCGGCGTGATCGGCGGGAACGGATCGGGCAAATCGTCCCTGCTCCGCATACTTTCCGGCATCGATGCGGACATCACCGGCCACATTCAGATCGCGAAAAACGCTCGGCTCGGTTATCTGCCGCAGGAGCCCCAGCTCGACGCATCCAGGGACGTGGCGGGCAATGTGGAGGACGGCGTACGCGAGGCCCGCGCCATTCTGGAACGCTACGATGAAATCTGCGACCAGCTCGGCGGCGACAATTCCCCCGCCGAGACGGAGAAGCTCAACAACGAACTCGGACGCCTGCAGGACCTGATTGACCAGCACGATCTCTGGAACCTCGATCACAAGGTCGAGCTGGCCATGGACAGTCTGCGCCTGCCGCCCGGCGATGCCGCGATCGGCACCCTGTCCGGCGGCGAGAAACGCCGCGTGGCCCTCTGCCGCCTGCTCCTCTCCAATCCGGACGCCCTGCTGTTGGACGAGCCGACGAACCACCTCGATGCCGAATCGGTCGCCTGGCTTGAAACGTATCTCAAGGAGTTTCCGGGCACCATTGTGGTCGTCACGCACGACCGGTATTTCCTGTCCAACGTCACGGAATGGATTCTGGAACTCGAAGCGGGCCGCGCCCTGCCCTACAAGGGCAATTACGAGGCGTGGCTCGATCAGAAACAAGCGCTGATGGAGCGCGAAGCCAAACAGGCGGCGTCTCGCCGAAAACTGCTGGAACAGGAACTGAAATGGGTGCGCCTGAACCCCTCCGCGCGACGGTCGCGCAACAAGGCGCGCCTCAACCGGTATGAGGAACTGCAGGCGCAACAGGTGGATACCCGCGAGGACAACCTGCAGATCCAGATCCCCTCCGGCGCGCGTCTCGGCGACCTCGTGGTGCGCGCGACCGACCTCGGCAAAGCCTACGGCGATCGCCAGATCATGGAACGCGTGCACTTCGACCTCCCGCGCGGCGGCATCGTGGGTATTGTCGGCGCCAACGGCGCGGGCAAAACCACGCTCTTCCGCATGATCGCGGGTCAGGAACAGCCGACGGAAGGACAACTCGACGTCGGGCCCACCGTGCAGATTGCCTACGTCGACCAGTCGCGCGACGCCCTGAATCCGGATCATACGGTCTACGAGGAAATCTCCGGCGGCGCCGAATTTCTCGAACTCGGCGGCAGGAAGATGAACAGCCGGGCCTACTGCGCGCGCTTCAATTTCCGCGGCACGGACCAGCAGAAAAAGGTCGGCACCCTGTCGGGCGGCGAGCGCAATCGCGTACATCTGGCGAAGCTCCTGCGAACGGGCGGCAACCTGCTCCTGCTCGACGAGCCGACCAACGATCTGGACGTCGACACGCTGCGCTCGCTGGAGGAAGGCATCTTGAACTTCGGCGGCTGCGCGGTGGTCATCAGTCACGATCGCTGGTTCCTGGATCGTATCGCCACGCATATTCTCGCCTTCGAGGATAATGGGGACGTGAACTGGTTCGATGGAAATTTTGAGGCCTATCAGGAGCACCGCCGCAAGCTCTACGGGGAATCCGCCGACCAGCCCCACCGGCTCAAGTTCCGGCCGGTCCACCACGGATGACCCGCCGAGCGGCCCGAATAGCACTTGCGGAAGCGCTCAACCTGTGGTTTATTATCCGATTCATGAGCGCTCATAGCCATAACCCAAACCATCCGAACCCCAGCGAACTGATGTATGTCAAGTGCGCGAACTGCGGGGACTGGCTGGACGTCAAGCCGGGCAAGATGAATGCCGTATCGCACGGCATGTGCGACACTTGCTATGAAAAGGCACTGCTCACCCTTCAGGATGAGGAGTGCTCGACGCATTGACGCGATCCGGGACGTTACTCCGCAGGATCTCTGCCCCTCGGCCCGGCGCGTATGACATCGCGCTCGACCCATATAGTCAGCGGATCGGACGCACCCGGCCGTATAACACCGAGCCGGGCCCGGGTCCCCGGAACCCCACGCAAAGCCATTACGCTCTCGACTAGCGAATATCCCTTCAGCGGGCGGTCATCCACTGAAACAATGATATCCTCCGCCTGCAATCCGGCCCGCGAACCGGGTGTGTCCGGCAGGACTTGCGTGATCCGGGCGCCTTCCTCATGCGTCTCGATCACGACCCCCACTCCGCCCCAACGGGTCAATAATTCCTGGCGACGCGGCCCCACCACATCGACGCCGTCCACCAGAATATTCGTGACCTGCCCGCGCGAATCCTTCTGCTGGAACAGGGTGTCGACGCGTTGATAGGTGCCCGCCCACGCCAGACCGGCGGCATAGAGGAGCGCTCCCATGACGATCATCTGCTTCATGCCCGCTTATATTGCGTTCGATCCCGAGGGGAGTCAACCCACCGGGCGAAATCCTCCCGGTTTGAACGGCCCGACCGGCTCGCCAAAATATCTTGAACTTTGGCCGAAAATCGTCAAAGTGATGCCAGATGCCGACATAGCGGGCCGCCGACCATACCGGGACAACAC
>CAYRPR010000361.1:0-1227 GCA_964425945.1 uncultured Verrucomicrobiota bacterium
CCGACGACGATAGTCGGTGGATGGATCTGCCACGCTCTATCGAGCGCAGCTACGCAATGAAGAAGTCGCCGGAGACGTATTGTCTCCGGCGACAACCCTACCCTCTTGCGCATCGTTGCGCCTTCTTGCGGCCATCATCCTCAGCGGCCGGATATCGCCATGGCGTTGCGGACGAGTTTGAGAAACTCGGCGCGATAGCCGTAGGCATCCTTGCCCAGCGCCGGTTCGGCCAGGTCAATAACCCGGCCATAGGTGAACCCTTCCACGTGCTCGTTCTCACGCAGGATCTGGCCGAAGGTGGCCACGGCGGCGGCAAAGCGGAATTCGGCTGAGGCCTCGCGATCCAGGGTGTTATCAGCGGTCAACGGAAATTCCAACTTACTCGACACATCGCCGTCCGGCTGTTTGTAACGCAGTTTAACCGTCAGCCATTCATCGCTACCCGTCTCGATCGCTTCGCTCACAGCCGGCTGGTACTTCAGGTCGTCCACGTCCGGCGCGTCCGTGACCGGACGGCCGGCGGGAATGATCTCGTAGAATGCGGTCACGGTGTGTCCCGCGCCAATATCCCCGGCATCCACCTTGTCGTTATTGAAGTCCTCTTTCTTGAGGAGCCGGTTCTCATAGCCGACCAGGCGGTAGCCGGCCACCCGCGCGGGGTTGAATTCGACCTGGATCTTCACGTCCTTGGCGATCGTGACCAGCGTGCCAAGCATCTGATCCACCAGCACCTTCCGCGCTTCGTTGAAATCGTCAATGTACGCGTAGTTGCCGTTACCCTTGTTGGATAGGACTTCGAGCGTGGAATCCTTGTAATTGCCCATACCGAACCCGAGCACGGTCAGGAATACGCCCGATTTGGCTTCCTGCTCGATCAACCGTTCCAGGTCGCCGCGCTGGGTGATACCGACATTGAAGTCGCCGTCGGTGCACAGGATTACGCGGTTCACGCCCTCGCTGTTGAACATCTCGCGCGCGGTATTGTACGCGAGCTGGATGCCGCTCCCGCCCGCGGTGCTTCCGCCGGCTGTCAGGCGGTCCAACGATTCGAGGATGGTCTGTGTATTGTCGCCGCGCGTAGGCGGCAGAACCAAACCGGCGGCTCCGGCATAGACGACGATCGCGACCTGGTCGCGCGCGTCGAGCTGTTTCGCCAGGGCTTGCATCGATCGGATGACCAGAGGCAGTTTGTTGGCCGGATACATCGAGCCGGAGACATCGATCAGA
>CAYRPR010000361.1:1237-3166 GCA_964425945.1 uncultured Verrucomicrobiota bacterium
GGGCACGCCACCATTTCCAGATGGGCGGCAAACGGCGTGCTGTCCGTGGGTGGCGCGTAGTCATACGGGAAGTAGTTGATCAATTCCTCGACCCGTATGGCATCCTTCGGCGGTATCCGTCCCTCATTCAGGAACTTCCGCATCACGGCGTACGAGGCCGTATCCACATCAATGGAGAATGTGGAGAGCGGATGATCCGTCACCCGGATGAACTTGTTGTCGCGCAACTCGGCAAAGTCGTCCAAGCTGGGGCTCAGGAAGGGCTGGCCGGGAATCGCCTCGCCGGCTCTAATCTCCGGCTGAGGAAACCCGACAAACGCCGCATACTGAGACTTTACGTGTCCGCCAGCCTGCCGCGATGCGACCTCGAAATTCTCGCGACGACCGTCACGCGATTCAGCTATTACCAACAGATCCGCCGGGGCGGAAGGCGGAGAATCCGCGAGAATCAATCTAGACTCATCCGGCGCAGCCATCGCCGGAGGCGCTTGTGCAAGTGGCAATTCCTCCATTTCGACGACCTCCGTCGCAACCACCTCGTCCACCGTCGGCCACGTCGCGGTTTCATCGATCATGGCCAGTTGTTCGGCCCGCTCGGCCCGTTCGGAGTATTGCCGGATGCCGACGACGGCGATGACGAGCGCCGCGGCAGCGGTGCTGATCGAGGTGATGGCCCATACCGGCAGGCGCAGGATGCGGCCATCGGTCTGTTTTCTTGATTCCCGCAGAATGGTCTGCCGCTTGTCGGCGGCGAGTTCCATTTCAGGCTCTTGCGACAGCGCGTTTCGCAGTGTACCGGTAAAGGATCGAAAATCGTCCACCCACTGACGCGCTTCGGGATTGTTCTGCAGTTCCTGTTCCACCGCCTGGCGATCCTTCTCATTCAATTCGCCGAGGACGTAGGCGGTCCATTTCGGGTTGTTGCCGTCAAATTTCATGATATCGCTCCCTGAAGATGCTTCATTTGTTCCCGGAGGGTTTTGATGCCCGTGTGGATGAGGTAGCCCACGTTGCTCTCGGAGACCTTCATCACGCGGGCGATCTCGCGGTAGGAAAGGTTCTGCTGAAATTTCAGCCGGATTACCTCCCGCTGCCGGTCGGGGAGTTGCTCCATCAGGCGCGGCACCCAGTGTTCCGCGTCATGGCGCGACGCGGTTTCGGCGGGCGACCCGCCCGGCGACGCGATCAATGATTCCTGCACGGGGGTCATGGGCTTCTCCTTTCGAATCATGTCGAGCGCCCTTGACCGGCATACGCGAAACAGCCAGGCCGCCACATGGCCCTCGATCCGTCCGCGGTCCCCCTTGCACAGGCGCAGAAAGGTTTCCTGGACGGCGTCCTGAGCCAGGCTTTCGGAACGTGTAAGGCTGTAGGCATACCGGCATAGCGGGCGCTCGTATTGTTCAACGATCGAACTGATCCATTGATGGTTATCCATGTTTCTTACCTCAGACGGTTCGCTTTCCATGGCAACCCCGTGCTCCGGAACACCAGGCGCCGCAGTCTGATCCAACCGCTCCAAAGGGTCAACGATCCGGCCGGCCGTTTCTTAGAAAAAAGATTTCCAAAACCGCGGGCTTTATCCTATCTTCAACTGTTTGAACGGATTGAACGATTTCCGATTGACCACCACCGAACAGGCAAAGGAGACAGAGACATGGCGGCATTCACGCAACTGACAAAGGACATCAAGGGACTGGGCACGAACCTCTACGGCAAGGATTTCCTCCTCACCTGGGACAAATCCGAGGCGGAACTGAAGACCGTCCTCCTCGTCGCCGAAACCCTGCGCGATCTGTACCGCAATAACATCTCCGCCCGCTGTTTTGAATCCGGGCTGGCGATCTCGAATTTCCGCGATCAATCCACCCGCACGCGCTTTTCGTTCGCGTCCGCCTCCAACCTGCTCGGCCTGGCCGTACAGGATCT
>CAYRPR010000362.1:0-3165 GCA_964425945.1 uncultured Verrucomicrobiota bacterium
ATATCCGTTTGTCCGCGATCCAAATGATCATGCATGTGCGTCTGCAGGAAACGCTCGACCTGATCCGCTCCGAACTGTACGAGCGACAGCTCAATAATCTGATCGGGTCCGGCATCATCGTGACCGGCGGCGGCGCTTACACCAAGGGTATTTGCGAGCTGGTCACCGATGTGTTTGAACTGCCGGCGCAGATCGGCCGGCCGCGCAACATCAGCGGACTGGCCATTGCGACGGAAGGGCCGGAATTCGCCGCGCCGGTCGGCATGGTGCGGTATGGATTCATGACCGCGCGGAGGGACCTCTCGTCGTCCTCGTTGACATCCATGATCAAGAATCTGTTTCGACGGTTTTGAGAGAAGCCATGAAAGAGGATCCGACAAACGAGTCCATGGATGGCGGCGTCGTCGTCAGGCCGCAGGCCCTGCTGGTGGGCGTGGGCAGTGCCGGCGTGCATGCCGTCTCGTACATGCGCGCGAGCGGCGAGGACTTGCCGCATCCGGTGGCCATCGATTGCGACGGCATGGTGCTGAATACGTGCGGCATCCCGTCGCGCGTCCAGATCGGATCGGAACTGACCGGGGCGATGGGCTGTGGTGGCGATCCGGAGCTGGGAAAGAAGGCCGCGCTGGGCGATTACACCAAGCTCCGCGAAGTGTTCGCGGGACATGATCTGGCGTTCATCGTGGCCGGGCTGGGCGGCGGCATGGGGACGGGCGCCGCGCCGGTGATCGCGCAACTGGCCAGGGACGAGGGGCTCATGACCATCGTCATGGCCGTTATGCCCTTTGCGTTCGAGGGGGATGCGCGCGCGGTGATTGCGCAGGACGGTTTGAAGGAGCTGGCGCGCACGGCGGATGCCGTCATCGTTTTCCCCAATGAACACCTGCTGGAGACGGATGACATCACGTCGCGTATGGCTTCTGCGTTCAGCAAGTCCGATGTGCGGGTCGGGCTCGCCATCCAGGCCCTGTGGAAACTGCTGGGTCGTTCCGGCTTGATCAATATTGACTTCTCCAATGTTCGCTCGGTCGCGGGGCAGGGCGGGATCGTATCGCTGGCCATCGCACAAGCCGGGGGCAAGACGCGCACAAGGACGGTGATCAACCTGCTGATGAAACACCCGGCGCTGGATAGCGGCGCCGCATTGACGCGCGCGCGCGCCGTATTGATCGGGGTCATGGGTGGCGCGGACCTCACCCTGGCGGAAGTCAACGAAGTGGCCTTGCGCATCAGGGAGCACATGCAGACGGAAACGCCGGTATCGCTGGGTGTGACCATTGACGATCAGAACCAGGAGCGCATGGCCGTCATGGTTCTGATGGGGGCGGGGGACGAAACGCCCGTTAAGGAGGCGCCGGCGCCTCGACCCGTCGCGAAGGCCGATAAGCCAGCGACCTCCACGGTGATGAAGCCGGTGCCGGAACAGACGCGCCTGAACCTCGAGCCGACCGGCAAGGGGCGCTTCAAGGATGTCGAGCCGACCTTTTACGGCGGCGAGGATCTGGATATCCCGACCTTCATCCGGCGGGGTATCAAAGTGCTGAAATAACCCCGCACCCCCCGGTTCACACCTTTAAAGGTGTGAACCGGGGGGTGCGGGGGGATTACCCGTTATCCAGCGCGCCTGGTCGGAGAAACGGATTGGTGGCCATTTCATCTTCCAGCCGCGTGACCGGTCCGTGACCCGGATAGATGACCGTGTCCGGCGGCAGGGTGCAGAGACGGGCCAGCGTTTGGGCGAAGACCCGGCCATCGCCGCCCGGCAGATCCACCCGGCCCACCGAACCCTGAAAAATCGTGTCGCCTGCGAACAGGGCGCGCTCTTCCGGGAAATGAAAACATACACCCCCGGGCGAATGGCCCGGGGTCTCAATGATCCGATAGCGGAAACCGGCATCCGTCCATTCCTGCGTATCCGCCCAGACTCGTTCAATCGCGGGCGGCGCTTCGGGCGCCGGGAAGTAGGGCGGCATCTGGTTGAACGACGCAAACGCCCATTCGCTGTCGCGCGGATGCATGCCGATCGGCGCCGGATGGCGGCGATGCACTTCGGCCAATGCGCTCACGTGATCCACGTGCCCGTGCGTCAGCAGATACGCCACCACGCGAAGGCTCTGCCGGCGGATGAATTCCAGGATGCGCTCGGCGTCGGCGCCGGGGTCGATCACGAGCGCTTCCGCGTCGTCATTCCACGCAAGATAACAGTTCGATGCAAACGGTCCGACTTCTACCTGTTCGACGTTCATGGCGATCAGCACATACCGGAAGGCGACAGGATCATCAACCCTTTTTCCGACGGTCGCGGTTCGAACGCGCGGCGCTCGCCGCGCGCCGGTCGGCGGGCCCTGTCGGTTCGCTCCCGACTCATGACGCGTGCCCTGAATTGATAAGACTTATCAATTCGTCCTCGCCGATGATGGATACGCCCAGCTTCACCGCCCTGTCGTATTTGGAGCCGGGCGCATCCCCGGCGACAACGAAATCCGTCTTCTTTGATACACTGGATGAGACCATCCCGCCATGGGAGCGGATTCGCTCGGACGCTTCCTCCCGGGTCAGGTGGGGGAGCGTGCCCGTCAGCACAAACATCCTGCCCTTCAGGGGCTCGGACGTTCGTTTCGCGCGTTCCGGTTGCTTGAGATTGACGCCGGCCTTCTGCAGGTCCTTGATGACGGCCCGGTTGCGCTTGTTCTGGAAATAGTCGTGTATGCTTTGCGCCACGACCGGGCCGATATCGTTGATGTTCTCCAAGTCTTCCGTCGAGGCCTGCGTCAAGGACTCCATATCCGCATAATGCTCTTCCAGCACCTGTGCCGAGCGCGTGCCGACATGCCGTATGCCCAGAGCGAACAGCACGCGGCAGAATTCGCGTTGACGCGAGGCGTCGATGCCGGCAAGTGCCAGAGCGGCCGAGTTGAGCACCATGCCGTGGCGGGAGATGTGCATCAGCAGCACCGGGTTGTCGGGAAAGACGGCGTCGATGTCATCACGCGTCGGATGGCGCCGTTCCTGCAGGGCTTCGTCGTCGTAGCCATAGCCGATGATCCACTGGCCCTTGGCGATTCCTCGGCGGCGCACATGGGTGCGCAGCGCTTCGAGCAGCGTCGGGATGCTGTCGACGTGGCCGGTTGGCGGTGCGCTGAGGTCCGCCCAGTCGATCAGCGT
>CAYRPR010000363.1:0-3154 GCA_964425945.1 uncultured Verrucomicrobiota bacterium
GCCGAAACGAACTGATCCTGTCCGTCGTCTTCTTCCTCCTGATCCTCTTCATCCTGCTGGGGCGTAGCTTGAAGTAGGACGGATCTTCGTCTCTTCCACACGTAGCTCCCTGCTCCAGCAGGGAGCCGTTTCAGCATCACGTCGTATCCCATCACGCCCTGCTGGAGCCCGCCTGCCGAATTCCCCCATCCCGCTCATCATATCCATCGCGGGCAGGCAGGGCGCTACGGGATTCCGAGAACCCCACCACCTTCCCGATGTCGAGCCAGCCTTGGCTTGATCTCTTACAGCCTCGTATCCGTCTCCAGCGTGCCGCGCAAGCTCCCAATCAAGCGGTCCCGCCATGCGACTTGGCGCGAAACCGGATACGCCAACCGCTGATTGATCTCCAGCTCAATCCCCAGGTACCGGCTGGCGGGAGATATCCCGCGCATATGGGTCGTTAGACCATCGGCCTTGCCGAGATACGGGTAGTTCCGTCGTACGACATAATCCGGTAATGTCCGCTTCAGCTCCGCCACCCACTTTTCGCAGACACGTCGCTCTGCCGCGCGGGCGGGATCGTACAGAAGTCCGATGTCGGCCCGGCGCATTTCACCGTTCAATCGCGGGGCGAAGGTGTGGATCGACAAATGCAGCACGCGCTTTCGCGCGCGAATCAGGCGGGCGACCTCACGCTTCAACCTTTCGCGATACGGATGATAATGGTGGTCCAATATTTCCACCTTCTCCTTGTCGTCCAGCATTCGTGTAAACTCGGAGAACAACCGGCGATGATGCAGGGATCGGTTGAGTTCCACCAGCAGGCGCGACACACGGGACACAACCAACGGAGCTTTCAGCCTGCGCGAGATGGCCACAGCCAGTTCGAGAGCGCCGGGGTCATAGCCCCGGTGGCTCCACAGAACGGATTCGCGACCGGCAAAGAGCGGTCGGTAACGCGCGGGGATCCGATAGCCTCCATGTTCGCAGGACAGGATGCAGGCGTAGGCGTCACGCACGGAACATCACCCCTTCCCCGAGACTGTCGCACAATCGTTCATAAACGGATTTCATGCGGCTCCGGTCCGGATCGGTCCCCAACGCGCGCTGGATGCGACGGGCCAGTGTCCCTTCCCGAAGGATGACCTCTATGGCGCCGCGCCACGCGTTGACATCGCGACCGGCCGGCAATTCAAGCCGTTCCGCCAGATGCGCCCACAGTTGGTCTGCTCGCAAGGAATCCTCCACACAACCGAACAGGCGCAGATAATCCCGATCGTTGATCACGGCTGTTTCCGCGTTGCGGATGCCGTCACGGAGGATGCGTTCGAGCTGGTCCGTCGAGTGTTTTTTCAGTGTCTCCATGTCGCACCAGACTTCTTCAACCAGTGCGCGAATCACCGCGATCAGCAGGGCCGTGATCGCCAGATCGGCCAGCGGGCATTCCTGGATATCGATCAGCCGGATTTCGATCGTGTCGCGCTCGAACCGGGCGATGGCGCCGCGGGCGTTCAGCCACTCATCCTGCAATGTGCCGTCGGGATCATAAGGAGAAATATCGCGATACATCCTGCCGAGGATTTCCTTTTCATAATCTGTCCGCGTATAGACCGGTTCGGGTATCACCTGCCCTGTCACGGACGGGATCTTCGCGCAGTTGAGCCGGTATGTTTCCAGCCGGCTGTCCATCAGGCCGGTCAGCCGTCCATCCAGACAAGGCGAACTGGCGGCGATGGCGGGCAGTATCGGCAGAATCACCCGGATGGCGGCGTGCAGGCGCCCGAATTCCTCGTCGCCATGGAACGGCAGATTGAGATGAAGGGATTGCAGGTTGGACCAGCCATGCCCCTGGCAACCGAATACGCGGTCAAAGGCCTCGTAAACGGGGCTCTGTTCATGCGGCCAGAGGTGGGTTTCGCGATGCGGGTCCATCCACGGATGCGCCGCGCCCGGCATCAATCGTGCGTTGTGCGCGGCGAGGAATTCATTGATTCGGCGCACATCGGATTGAAAATGACCGATCCAACCGTCCAGCGACGCGGTCGGACCGTTGGTCTTGAGTTCCACGACGTGCAGGACCAGTTCGTTCGACCAGGCCAGCACGCCGAGTTCGACTTCGGATTCATAGGAACCGGCCGCGTGGCGCAGAATCTCGTCCGCCATCGGGCGCACGTCCAGCGTACTCCGATCCACCACCATGTACTCGAGCTCGACACCGTATCCCTCAAACAGATGCAGGCTCACGGACGTTCCCGGCCCTCCTTGATATCCTCGATCCGCCGCAGGAAGCCTTCCATGATCCGGCGATACAGGCTGTCCTTCAGCACGGTATCTTCGTATCCGGCCTCGATGCTCGGGTTGTCGTTGATCTCGATGACGTAGAATTTGCGGCCGACCTGTTTGATATCGACGCCGTACAGACCATCGCCGATCAGGTTGGCCGCCTTCAACGCGGTCCGGACGGCGCCCGCGGGCGCCCATTCGACCGGGACGGTCTTGACGATGCCCTCGACGGGTTCCCCCTCGCCTTGTTCGCGACGAATGATCTGCCAGTGCTTTCGGGCCATGTAGTACTGGCAGGCGTACAACGGCCGGCGATCGAAAATCCCGATACGCCAATCAAACTCCGTGGGCAGGAACTCCTGAGCGACGATCAAATCGCAGCCGTCCAGCATGTCGCGGCCCACTGCCAACAGATCTTCTTTGGTATCCACCTTCTACACGCCCAGCGAGAAGGCGCTGTCCGGCTGTTTCAGGATGCAGGGCAGGCCGAGTAGATCCGGCACATGCTCCAGGTTGTCGTCGTGCACGATGATCGTTCTCGGCGCGAGGATGTTGTGGCGGTCGAGCAACTCGGCCAGGTAAACCTTGTTGGTGCACTTCAGAATGGATTCCGGATCGTCAATGACCACCAGTCCCTCGGCCGCGGCGCGGCGTGAGAAGCGATACGTATAATGATTCACGAAGGTGGTTTCGCGGATGAACAGCGCATCGAATTCGACGAGGCGTCCGAGATCGTCCTTGTCGATCAGTTCCGCCTCCATATCCAGCGCCGCGGCGGCCCGGATGAATTTGGCGATGGCCTTCTCATCCGGAGGCGGTTCCGGCTGGGCCGGGTCGTGCAGGATGGCCAGGTTGTGGCGGGCGGGCCGGCGCTTCTTGAGGCCGAACC
>CAYRPR010000364.1:0-3153 GCA_964425945.1 uncultured Verrucomicrobiota bacterium
CACATCACCCGCCTCTATCGCGACGCGATTCATCTCCGGCGGAACCTCGAGGGTGTGTCCGGCGGACTGCTCGGCGATGTGTCCAGCGTGCTGTACGCGCACAACACGCACCGCATGCTGGCTTACCGCCGCGCCAGCGGCATGCACCCGGGGCA
The DNA here is from genome assembly GCA_964425945.1 of uncultured Verrucomicrobiota bacterium. Lineage (GTDB taxonomy): Bacteria > Verrucomicrobiota > Kiritimatiellia > SLAD01 > SLAD01 > CAYRPR01. Next base: position 156 of record CAYRPR010000364.1, read on the forward strand.
GGATGTCTACGTGATCGCCAATCTCTCCGACCAGGTTCGTCACGCCTATTCCCTGCCCTTCCCGGAGGAAGGGGCGTGGTACGTTCATTTGAATACGGATTCCATCGAGTACGGCGAGGACTATGAGGATATCGGGCCGCTCTCGGTCGTCGCGTCCGGATCGCCGCCGACCGCGTCGGTCGATATCGGCCGCCACAGCGCGCTGGTGCTGTCGAAGATTCCGCGGACCGGCATGCTGGTTGAATCCATTCTCGTGGAGGATCATCCGGCGGGCAACAACGATGGCGTGATCGATCCCGGCGAAATCGTCCACATGACGATCACGCTCTTCAACAAGAGTCAGGCCCCGGCCAGCAACGTCACGGCGGTTTTGTCCTCGCCGAATCCGGCGGTGATTTTCCTCCAATCGCTTGCCGGTTATCCGGTGTTCGATCCCAACGCGCCGGAATCCAATATAGGCCCATTCTCGTTCCTGGTGGAAACTAACACGCCGTGCGGGACCCTGCTGGAATTTCATCTCGCGACGTGGTCGAACGGACATTCCATCACCAACGTCTATTTTCAGCGCGTGGGCGATCTCGTGACCGACGGTACCTCAACCGGCTTGTATGACAGTGCGGATGTCCCCATCGGCGTGCTCGACAACCAAACGGTCTTCTCGCATCTCACCATTCCGGATGACGAATGGGGCGCCATTGAACATCTCGTTGTATCGATCCGCATCAATCACACATGGAACAGCGATATGGTCATCGCCCTTCAGCACCCGGACGGGACGGAGGTCATTCTATCCAACCGTCGCGGCCTGGACGGCGACAACTTCGGAAGTGGCGCTTGCGCGGACGGTACACGTACCCGGTTTGACTCATCCGCCGCCACGCCGATATCCTCGGGCGCATCGCCTTTTTTGGGAACCTTCCGGCCGGATGGAAACCTTACAAATCTCAACGGCAAACTGCCTGCGGGCACCTGGCGCCTGCGTATCACGGATCATTTCCCCGCCGATCAAGGCATCCTCCTCTGCTGGGGCATCGAAATGACCGCGCCGCCCTTGACCACCGCCTGCACGCCTCATGATCTGGGTGAGTTGGATACGGACGGCGACGGCATCCCGGACTGGTGGGAGGACTTCTATTTCGGCGGGCCGACCAATGCCACGGCCCATATCGACGCGGACGGAGATGGATACACGGTGTGGGAGGAGTACCGGATGGGCACCAACCCAACCGATCCCGCATCCCACCTGCATTTGATCGTGCCCGGTGAGCCGGTTGAGAACAGTCTGATGATTCGCTGGGCCAGTGTGGGCGGGCGCTTCTACCGGATCCTGCGAACCGAAGACTTGCAGAGCGGATTTACGAATGTCATCGCGGACGGTATTCCGGCTACCCCGCCCGACAATATGCACATCGACAGCGATGCCGTCGGGCCCGGTCCCTGGTTCTATCAGGTGTTGTTGGAATAGCGCTCGCCAACCATTTGCGGGGGGGCAGGTTCATGCCTGCGGCTGGTCCCGTCGCGAAGCGCTCGGGACACAGCCGCGCTCCGAAGCCCGGCTTTGTCTTCTCTTGGAGCGCCCCGCGCGTGCGGGGCTTCGGGACCACCCGCTGAAGGAGCTGGCCTCAATACTCCCTTGACCGGCGGGCGGCATTCTGGCGGGACGGCGAGGTCCAGAAGTCCAGAAAGTCCGCGGTCAATCCCGGCACTTCGGATGACGGGATCACTGTGGCGGTCGCCCGCTCGGGATCGCGCAATTGCCACAACGCATCCGTGTACCGTTCCGGTATCGCCTCAAACGCGTTGTCCGGATTCGTCGCCGCGCCGCGCCGCAGATAGTAGATCAGCGCCCAGCTCAACGCGTAATTGTCCCGACGGCGGGCGTCCACGCCGGTGGTCCGCTCATAGAAGTCGTCGTACGACAGAGACAACAACCGTTTCAGGTCCACGCGCTTTTCGCGGATCATGGCGTCGAGGCGCCGGCGATAGGTTTCGACCTCGCTGATGGACAATCCCCGTTGCGTGATTTGCGCGCCTTCGAAGTACGTGGCGTGGCCTTCGTTGATCCAGGCGGACGTGCGAATCCCGTCGAGCGCATAGAACAGGTACTGGTGCAACGCCTCGTGGTAGATGGTCGACAGCAACTGATCGCGCAGTTCGCGCGTATCGCTCGTGCCGGACGGGCGGATGACGAGTTCCTTTTTCATCGGCATCCAGATGCCGCCCGTGTTCCGATTCTCTTCGCCCACATAGCGGACATATTCCTCGCCGTCGCCGAAGATGCGGACGACACTGACTGCCTCGATCGCTTTGCGCGGCGGAATCAGCTCGGCGTAGATCGCGCGCAGGGCCTCGAGATCGTTCTGCACGCGGCGAACGAACGAGCGGTGTCCGCCCGACAGATCGGATGCCAGCAGATAATTTTCCGTCTCGACGAACCACCAGCGATCCATGCCGCGGATGCTGTGGATGACGGCCTGGCGACTGGCCTCGTATGCGGGCGTCCGGGCCACTCGTTCCGCGGCGGCGGCGTCCTGCATGCGCGCCGAGGCGGTGGCCTGCGCAACCTCGCCCTGCGGAATGATCTCGATGGACGGGATAAACGTCCGCTCGATATCCCGGCGCGCCTGAGCCGGGTTGGCGCGCCCGCCGAGCTCGAACAGGGCGAAGAACCGCTGTTCCGGGTCGATGCCATGTACATTCGGCCGCACGGAGAAGAGGTAGCCGATACGCGGCGGTGTTCCGGCGAAGGGTATCACAAACACATTCTGCAGGCGCACCGTATCGCCGAGCCGCTGCGGATTCCCCTCGATCTTCGCGCCGGCGAAATCCTCCAGCCAGTGCCGGATGGATTCGTCACCCCGCACCGCACGGTGCTTCTGTTCCACGGCCGCCTGCTGATAGTCCTCCCGCGTAACGTGTTCGCCGGAAAATCCGGAGGGCATGACCTCACGCAGCGCGCCGAAAGTCATGATGTTCCCTGCGCCGTCCTCCCAGAGGC
>CAYRPR010000365.1:0-3121 GCA_964425945.1 uncultured Verrucomicrobiota bacterium
AAAAACTTATGGTTGTGAGTTGCTTGGCGACCGGGATTTGCGGAAGTCCTACGTGCTGGAGGTTACACTAAAAGGAGAGCGAACATGGTGGCGACGGAATTGATGCCTTGTCCGAATTTCATCAACGGCGAATGGAGTACGCCGAAAACCAAGGAAACCAACCCGGTCTACAACCCGTGCACCGGGGAGATCATCGCGCAGGCCCCGATGTGCGGACCGGATATCGTGGACCAGGCCGTACAGGCCGCCGTCGACGCCTTCGAGGGTTGGTGGCAAACCCCGCCCGTCGAGCGTATTCGCGTCCTGTTCCGCTACAAGATGCTTCTTGAGAACGAATTCGAGGAATTGGCCAAGAGCGTCACGCGCGAGCACGGCAAAACCCTGCAGGAAGCGCGCGGCGACGTGCGGCGCGGCATCGAGGTCGTGGAATACGCCTGCGCCATCACGGAATTGCTCAAGGGCGAATCCCTCGAAAACGTCGCGCGCGGCATTGACTGCGAGCTGGTGCGCCAGCCGGTCGGCGTCTGCGCCGGCATCTGCCCCTACAACTTCCCGGCCCTCGTCCCGATGTGGATGTATCCGCTGGCCATCGCCTGCGGCAACACCTTCATCCTGAAGCCCAGCGAGAAGGTGCCCCTGACCAGCATCCGGCTGATCCAACTGCTCGAGGAAAGCGGTCTGCCCAAGGGCGTCCTGAACATCGTGCACGGCGGACGCGAGTGCGTGGACGCGATCCTGAAGCATCCGCAGGTCAATGCCATCTCGTTTGTCGGCTCGTCGCCGGTGGCGAAGTACATCTTTGAGACCGGCACCCAGCACGGCAAGCGCGTGCAGGCGGCGGGCGGCGCGAAGAATTTCGTCGTCGTCATGCCCGACGCGGAGATGCCGAAGGTCGTGGACGGCATGACCGATTCCGCGTTCGGCTGCGCCGGACAGCGTTGTATGGCCGGCTCCACCGCCATCACGGTCGGCAAGGCCGCAGATGTGTTCATTCCCTCCATGGCGGAGGCCGCCCGTTCGTTGACCGTCGGCGCGACCGATCGCGATCCCAAGGCCAAAATGGGGCCCGTGATCTCGCCCCAGCACCTGAACCGCCTGACGGAATTGATCACAAAAGGGGAATCCGAGGGCGCGAAGATCGCCGTGGACGGCCGGGGCGTCAAGGCGAAGGATTACCCCGACGGGTTCTTCCTGGGCGCCACGCTGATCGACCAGGTCCAGCCCAATATGACCATTCATCGCGAGGAATTGTTCGGCCCCGTGTTGAACGTCATGCGGGCGGACAACCTGCAACAGGCGCTCGATATCGCCAACGCCTGCGCGTTCGGTAACGGCTGTTGCATCTATACGCGGTCCGGTCAGGTGGCCCGCGAGTTCAAGCATCGCGTCAAGGCCGGCATGATCGGCATCAACGTCGGCATCCCGGCGCCGCTGGCCTATTTCCCGTTCAGCGGATGGGATTACTCGTTCTTCGGCGACCTGCATATCCAGGGACGCGAGGCGATCTACTTCTACACGCGCGCTAAAGTGACAACCACGCGGTGGTTCCACCATGCGGAGGGCGATATCTGGCACAAGGACGAGGAGGCGGCGGTGCCGATGCCGGGCGACGAGTAACCCGTTTACAGTGTTCGGTGTTCAGTGTTCAGGGAAGAGGAGTATGATATGAGCCTGTTGATCAAGAACGGTGAGATCGTGACCGCCGGCGAGCGGTTCAAGGCGGATATCCTGTGCGAAGGGGAAACCATCAGCCGCATCGGGAATGGGCTGGAGGCGCCGGCGAAAGCCACGGTGGTCGACGCCAAGGGCAAATACGTCTTCCCCGGCTTCATCGATCCGCACGTGCACATCTACCTTCCGTTCATGGGCACGTATGCCAAGGACACCTACGAGACGGCCAGCAAGGCCGCATTGATGGGCGGCACCACGACGCTGATCGAGATGCTGTGTCCAGCGCGGTCGGACCAACCCCTCGAAGCGTATGAACTGTGGTGCAGTAAAGGCGAAGGCAAGAGCGCCTGCGACTACACTTTCCACATGGGCGTGTCGCGCTTCGACAAGGAGGCCGAAAGTCAGTTGCGCGAGATCGTCGGCAAGGGTATCAGCTCGTTCAAGATCTTCCTCGCCTACAAGGGCGCGTTCGGCATCTCGGACGAGGAGCTGTACCACACGCTGAAACTTGCCAAGGAACTGGGTGTGATCGTGACGGCCCACTGCGAGAACGCCGATCTCGTGCTCGAGTTGCAGAAGAAGCTCGTCGGCGAAGGCAAGACCGGACCGGAATGGCACTATCACAGCCGGCCGCCCTACGTCGAAGCCGAAGGCACCGGCCGTCTGATGACCTTCGCCGAGGCCACGGGCGCGCACGTGTACGTCGTGCACTTGAGTTGTCACGAGGCCTTGAAAGAGGCCATGCGAGCCAAGTACTCGGGAGTGACCGCCTACGTCGAAACGCTGATTCAGTACCTGACCCTCGATATGACCTATGCGGAACTGCCGGATTTCGAAGGATCCAAGTACGTCATGTCCCCTCCCCTGCGCCACAAACGCAATCAGGACATTCACTGGAACGGCTTGCGCCAGCGCTTTATCCACACGGTCGCGACGGACCACGCCCCGTTCGACTTCAAGGGGCAGAAGGAAATGGGCCGCGGCGACTTCACCAAGATCCCGAACGGCATCCCGTCGCTGGAAGAGCGCGTCAAGCTGCTGTACACGCACGGCGTCGCCGAGGGGCGGATCGATCTCAACACCTTTGTGGATTGCGCCAGCACGCAGGCCGCGAAGATCTTCGGTCTGTTCCCGCGCAAGGGCACGATCCAGGTCGGCAGTGACGCGGATCTGGTCGTCTATGACCCGAAGCACGAAGGCGTGATTTCCGTCGAGACGCAATCGATGAATCTCGACTACAGCGCGTTTGAAGGATGGAAGGTCAAGGGCCGGCCGGAATTTGTATCCGTACGGGGGGAACCGGCCGTCCAGGACGGCAAGTTCGTCGGAACGATCGGGCGGGGCCAGTTGCTCCAGCGCGATCCGACGCATTTTTGAGGATCGAGTGGCAAGTGACAAGTGGCAAGTGGAGGAACACTTGCATCTTGCCACTTGTCACTTTTCACTATGA
>CAYRPR010000366.1:0-3121 GCA_964425945.1 uncultured Verrucomicrobiota bacterium
CGACCTGGTCAAGATCAATGCCGGGGACAAGATCCGCGTCGGCTCCACGGTGATCGGGTTCGAGCATGAGTCCTCCAAGGGGACGACCACGACCTTCCACGAGGTGGAGGAGGAGATGTCCCACGGCAAGGGGTACAACACCATTCTGAAAGAGATCGTCAAGGAAGCCGACCCCGGAAAACGCAAGAAGACGCCGGGTCAAACGAAGACATGAGCCGACGCCGGCGCTCTTTTTTGCCGCGTGGGCTATTGACGATATCCGCCCCGCAATCTATGATATTCTTAGGATCGGCCGTAGCCCTGTGATCTCCCGGCCTTGATGCATTAAGGAAAGGATGAACCATGAAACGATCGCGCTTACTTCCCGCCGCCTGCATGGCGACGCTTGCCCTGCTTGTTGCCGTCCCGTTTGAGATGACCGCGCAACAGGCGCCGCCGGATGTCCTGCGGATACGCCGTCTCGAATCAACCATGGTTCGATCCCCGATATACACGGTGACTCCCAGTACGCGCGCCACGCGCACCCTGCAATGGCTGGAGGTCCGCGCCCAGTACGAGACCCGTCCGGAGTGGATCGACGAGATGACCTTCACTTACTACATCCTCTTGCGCAATCGCCGCCCTCAGCCGGGCGAGAATCCGCTGAGCCTGTTTCGCGGTGACGTGACGTATGTCAATGTGGCCAGTGGTCGGCATGAAAGCACGGTGTATCTGCATCCGACGACGGTTCAGCGTTTTGGCGAGCCGGAGCGGGTGGCCCTGGTGGTTTCGTCGCAGGGCCGGCCCATCGGCATGGAGAGCAATCCGTCCAGCCAGGAGCGATGGTGGGAACAACTGCCGCCGCGGACGGGGGTCGTGCTGAATCGCACGCAATCGCCATTTGCTTTGGTGGATATCGACAACTACGAGGCCATCAAGCCGGCGGAAGCGCGGTAACCGAGGGTTCGTCCGAATGCGTAACCCTCCGGTCTGCCGTGAATAATTAGTGTTGTACTCGGGGCCCCTTTCCTATAAGCATTATGGGACAAGCGGCAATTTCGAGCCTGCCGCAGTCTCATAAACGTGTTCTGGTTTTGATGGATCATGCTAAAAGGCGATCGAATCCTGGCCCTGGATATAGGCGCGAGCAGTCTGAAGATTGCGGAATTCATTCCCCTTAAGTCCGGCGGCATTGAACTGATCAAATACGGCATCCAATCGCTCGGCATCGACCCGCAGAGCGATGCCGATCGATCCAGTTACATCACGGCCACCATCCAGGACCTGATGCGGGAGTATGATATCAAGCCCGGTCCTGTCCTGATCTCCGTCTCCGGCCAGTCCGTATTCTCGCGGTTTGTCAAGCTGCCGCCGGTTGACGAGGAGAAGGTGTATCAGATCGTCCAGTACGAGGCGCAGCAGAACGTGCCGTTTCCCATCGAGGAAGTCGTGTGGGACTATCAGTTGATCGGCGGGGGCGAGGGCGACTTGGACGTCATGCTGGCCGCCATCAAGGGCGATATCATATCGCAGATAACGGACAGCGTCGAGGCCTCGGGCCTGTTTCCCGACCTGGTCGATGTCGCGCCGATGGCGTTGTACAACGCCGTGCGATACAACTACGATGATCTGTCCGGATGCACGCTGATTGTGGACATGGGCGCGCGATCCACGGATCTCGTCTTCATCGAAGGCACGCGCGTATTCAGCCGCAGTATTCCCGTTGCGGGTAATGCGATCACCCAGCAGATCATGCGCGAATTCGAGCTGCCGTTCGCGGACGCCGAAGACATGAAGAAGGCCCACGCGTTTGTCGCCTGGGGGGGCGCGTATGAAGGCGCGTCCGGCGAGGTGGCCGACAAGGTGTCCAAGAGTGTGCGCACGGTCATGACGCGCCTGCATGCGGAGATCAACCGCTCGATCAATTTCTATCGTGGTCAACAGGAGGGCAGCCAGCCGAGCCGGGTTCTGTTGACCGGCGGCACCTCCGTGATTCCCTACACCGACGTTTTCATGAAGGACAAGCTCAAGGCGGAGGTCGAGTACCTCAACCCCTTCATGAATGTGGCCGTCAGCGACGGCATCCCGGCGGATGAGATCGGCCGGACCGCCCATACCTTGGGCGAGGTGGTTGGTCTGAGTCTGCGCCGGGTCCTGACCTGCCCGATAGAAATCAATCTTATGCCGCCTAAAGTCATGTCGGATAAGTCGTTCCGAAGGAAGCAGCCCATGCTGCTGATGGCGGCCTATGGGCTCGTTCTCGTGATGGTGGTCTGGTGCGGCTATTTCCTGCGGCTGGCCCAACTGAATGAGCAACGGCTCGATCGCGTGCGCGAGAGTCTGGGCGTATTGCAGGGGATGGAGGCGCGCATCCGCCAGCCGGAACAGCAGTTGCAGCAGGTGCTTGGGGATATCGAGACGCTCCACGGCTTGATCGGAGACCGGACCCGGTGGACGCAGGTGTTGGATGAAATTCATGGTTTGCTGCCCGATGGGGTTTGGCTGACCCGAATTTCACCTGTGACGCCGTCCCCGCCGGCCGCAGCCACCGTGCGTGCCAGAGCCGCCCAGAGTGAAGAAGCGGCCCAGCCGCCGAGCGCGATTGAGCGAATAGAGATATCCGGGCTTGGCTACATTGATAAGATTCCGTCTGCGCGGCCCATACAGGACTTCAGAACCGCGCTCAGGAACTCCGAACTCTTCACCGATGAGACCGATATCACATGGAGTCCGCTCCCGGCGGCCAATACCTATGTTCGCGAATTCCGGATGGAGCTTGTTTTGGAAGCGCCGATTAAGCTATGATAAATTACCGTAAAATCATGCCCCTCGTCGTGGGCGGCGCCATTGCGCTGGTGTTGCTGATTGCCGCTGTGATCATGCTCCTGCGGTTTCGCGCTCATTACACGAATGTCCAGAGTCAGTTAAGGGCGGCCGGCATGACGCTCGAGCGCTTGCAGACGCGTGACCCGTATCCTTCCGAGGAAAACCTGGCCATGGTCCAGCGGAATTTGCGGGAGGTCTGGGAGTACCGCGACAACCTGCTGGAATCCATGAGCGTCTACCAGGCGGAACCCGAACAAATGGAGCCGGCAAGTTTTCCCGGCGTCATCGAGCGTACCAACCGGCGGCTGTACGCCAA
>CAYRPR010000367.1:0-3093 GCA_964425945.1 uncultured Verrucomicrobiota bacterium
GCGACACAACGCACGGCCAGCGGCACGGAAGTGATGCACGGCAGGTCGAGGATCAACCAGATGGATTCGGAGGCCCATTTCCGACCGAGCGGCTTCATCAGCTTCGCGCCCGACAGTACGTCGCCGCTTTCGAACGTGGCGGCGGGGACCGGCGCGGTCGGGCCGATCTTGTCTTTCGGCGGCACATGGAGCGCGGCGAAAAGCGGAACGCAGTGGTAGGGCAGCCACCGGCTTTCCGGATGAGGGCCCCACACATCGAACAGGGCTTCCGGTCGGGCGAAGCGTTTCCAGTCCGTGGAGTCCAGCGCGTCCGGCGCGTTGGGATCGCCGACGATTACGTTCTCGCGGCCGGGTCGCGACGGTATCCGGATACGGCCCAGGACGCTAAGGATTTTCGACAAGGGTTGCCACATGATAGGCCTCATGGTTGATGAAGGGTTGATGAGCCGCGCGGCTGTAGTAGCCCGCGAAGCGGTGATTGACCAGATACACGCCGATGGCCGGATACAGCGATTTCCCGCCGTCGGGCAGGGGGGTGACATCGAATCGCTCCTGCATGAGCCACGCGTGCGGTTCCTTCGCCGCATCCTCGAGCGCGCGCGACCATTCATTGTCGCTGACCAGGTTCCCCATGATGACGGTGTCGCCCATGCGTCCGAACGCGTGTTTGAGCACCCAGCGATCGCGCGCGGCGGAACCCACCCCTGTCCCGCATTCGCGGGACATCGCCTGCGGGGAGGGGATGGATTCGAATGGCACGGTGAGCGGCGCATGTTGTTCGAGGAAGCGGATGTCTTCCGCGCTCAGGAGCGACGGATCGCGCCAGAAGGCGTAGAGCCGTTTGCTCTGCCGCAGGAGTCGGCGCAGGGGATTCATCATCGGAAACTCCGCGAGTACGCGTTCCCAGTCCTTCCGGTTTTCCAGCCACGTGAACCATTCGCCGGGATAGAAACGCAGGGCGGCATCGCATCGCTCGCCGAGGATGCGCGGGCCGCGCCAGCCGGCGCGCAGATGGGCGGGGGAACCCATGCAGGTCGTATGACCGGCGGCTTCGAGCCATTGCTGGACGAGCAGCATGTGCTGGAGATCCTCCGAGTAGCCGGTGGCATACAGGAACGCGACGCGGTCGTAGGGCGCGAAGGCGTCGGTGATGGCGTGGCGCAGATCGCCGGCGAACGCGGCGCCGTTCGCGCGGTCGCCGATCAAGTCCGGAAGGCCGACGGCTTCGTTGAAACCGCCGGGGACGTCTTCGTTGAATTCCGACACCATCCATCGACCCTCGGGCGTCAGGAAGAAATCATACCGGGCGAGTTGCAGGTCGCCGGGCTGGGCGCGCACGATCAGGGGGATGACCGATTCCGGGATGCCGAGTTTGCGGAGCAGGTCGGGCCGGTCGACGAGCGCTTCCTCGAGTCGGATCAGGATGGCGGCGAATCGCTCGGCGAGCGCGACCAGTTTCTCGTGTTCGGCGCGGTTCAGGATGACGGATTCGGGCATGACGAGGCAACGCCCGCAGGCGAACACATCCCATTTGAAGTAGCGGAACCGCAGGGTGCGGTACAGGTCGTTCAGTTCGCCCGGAGCGAGATCCCACGCCGCGGATTTCATGGCTGGCCGGCCCCGTTGAAGATCCATTGGCCGGCCCACCAGAATCCGGCGCTCCAGGTGATGTAGAGGATGGATTCGAAGAACCGGGCGGGTCGCGACGGATCGGCCCCGCCGCGCGCCATGATACCGCCGAAGATTTCGCGCGTGATGAGCATGCCGGCGATGGCGCCGACGGCGAGCAGGCCATGACCCCATCCGTAGAAATCGCCGGAGACGGCTTCAGCGAGAATCCATCCACTGCTGAGAATATAGAACGCAACGGCCTGTGCGTCAGCGGCGCGGCGCCGGCGTCGAATCCGTCGCCGGTTGCCGTGGCTGTCGCGGGAAGCGTAGAGGTTCATGGCGATGAGGAGGCTGATCCAGCCCGCGAAGAAGAAGCCCAGGGGAATCCACCAGCCGCCTTCGTCGTCGCCGTCGGGATCGGCTTCGCCCCACACGGAGCCGGCGTAGATCATGCCGACGGCGAGGATCTGCGCCGACGCGATGAGGGCGGCATACGGGTTGGCCCGTTCGATGACGTCGACGCGATACCGCACGCCGGCGGCGCGCGCACCGCTGAGTCCGCACGAGGTGACGATGGCGAAACCGAGCACGACATAGAAGAGCCGGTAGATGCCGACCACGCTGGGATCGGCGTAATGATAGAGCACGTGGATTACCCAGGCCATGGCGAGGAAGACGGCGATTCGGACCAGGCCCAGGCCGGGCAGTTGCCGGAAATAGAGGGCGGGCATGCCGACGAAGAAGATGCGGTTGACGCCCGTTAACGCGGCGATGCACGCGACGATAAAGACGAAAACTTCATCTCCTTCCATGGCGGGGAGAGCATACGCGCTTGCCGGATCGGTGACAATGGGAATGATGCGGCGGATTAGTCCGCTCAGCCCGGCAGTTGGCGGCGCCGCCGGCGCTCTTCGCGAAGAACGTTGCGCATGGCGCGGTTGACCTCGCGGCGCATCTGTTCGTCGGGCGGCAGGGGGTCGAGCGTATGGGGGGCGCCGAACCATTCGGCGCGCAGGCGCGCGAGGACGCCCAGCCGGTTGCGGCGCAGGTCGTCCAGTTCCTTCCGGATGCGCGCGAGGCGCAGTGGCGGATTCCGGCGGCTACCGATACGAATGGCTTCGGCATATTCGCGGGCGGCCTGACGGTAGCGGCCCCGACGCGCGAGGCATCGTCCAAGATAATAGTGCGCGAGGATGTTGAGGGGGGCGTGAGCCAGATAGCGCTGGAAAATGTCCGCCGAGGAGGCGAAATGGCCCTGGTAATAGAGCGTCTTGGCTTCACGGAAGAGGCAGAAGCGTTCGGTGCGCTCCAGATCGAGCAGGAGGGTCTGGAGCGAGGTGTTGTCGGGGATGGTATTGCCGACGATCATCTCCTCGAGGACATCATCGGCATGCGTGTCGAGGATCGAATCCTCCTGCACGGCCGCGGATTCGGGGGGAATGTCGCCCGCCCGCTGGAGAGGCCGATCGTCGTACCGGGCGC